>CANNUR010000079.1 GCA_947523045.1 uncultured Prosthecobacter sp. | reverse complement strand
ACGTAGGGCAGCGCGTCGGGTTCGTTCGGCCGGGTGGCGCGCACGAGGTCGAGCACGAAGTCGGTGACATGGTCGGGCACCGGCACCTTGCGGGCCAGCGCCTGGGCGGCCTGCAGTTCCTCGGCGGTGATCACCGGCTGAATCTCCTCCTGCACGCCGCCGGTCGTGCGGGCGATGACCTCACGCTCCTCCTCGCGGCTGGGGTAATCGACCTTGATGAGAAAGAGGAAGCGGTCCTTCTGGGCCTCGGGCAGCGGGTAGGTACCCTCCTGCTCGATCGGGTTCTGGGTGGCGAGCACGAAGAAGGGCTTGGGCAGCGGGAAGGTCTCCTGACCAACCGTGACGCATTTCTCCTGCATCGCCTCCAGCAGCGCCGCCTGGGTTTTCGGCGGCGTGCGGTTGATCTCATCGGCGAGCAGGATCTGCGAAAAGATCGGGCCGGGCTGGAAGACCAGCCTGCGGCGGCCGGTCTCGGCATCCTCCTGGATGATCTCGGTGCCGGTGATGTCGGCCGGCATCAGGTCGGGGGTGAACTGGATGCGCCGGAAGCCGAGATGCATGGCGTCGGCCAGCGACTTGACCAGCAGCGTCTTGGCCAGGCCGGGCACGCCTTCGAGCAGGCTGTGACCGCCGGCGGCAATGGCGATGAAGACCTGTTCAATGACGGCCTCCTGTCCGACGATGCGCTTGCTGAGAGCAGCCTTGAGCTTGTGGTAACCTTCGACGAGGGCGGCGGCGGATGCGGTGTCGGACATGGGGGGACGGGGTCTAGTGGAGACGAAGCCCTGTCGCGGTTTCTTTCCCGGCGACAGGCTGCCGGACCATGGCGGGCGTGCCGGACCTGTCATTTGAAAAAATGCGGAACGCCCGCTTGGACTGGGGAGTGATTCGCCGGCGACGCCTCTGCCATGAAACTTCCCCGCCCTTCATCCCCGCTTCAGTCGGTCGGCGCCAGTCTGGGGCATTCCGACCGCCCCCCCAAAAAACGGCATCGCCAGCCCCCGACTTCTCGCATAAACTCACGCGCAATTCCGTCCTACCCCTCATGAAACGCTTTTTGCTGACGACCTTGTGCAGCCTGCTTGCCGGCGTTTGCCAAGCCCAGGTGACCTCGCCCATCGTCGGCTTTCTGACTTTGCATCTGCAACCAGGCACGAACTTCATCGGCTTCGCCCTGCTGCCGGGCCTGGAACTGCAAACGACCTTCACGATTGCGGCCGGCAACCGACAGCAAATCTTCCTCCAGGGCGACCACCTGACGCTGGCGGACGACCAGTTCAGCGCTGGACCGCAACCGACGCATGCGGTGGAAATCGTCTCCGCGGGCGCGGGTGAAGGTTTCACCAGTGTCATCACGGCGACCCTGGCGACGGGCCGCCAGCTCAACCTGGCGGAGGCGGTGCCGGCCGGGGTTGCCGATGGCGCCACCCTGAAGATCTGGCGTCTGTGGACCTTGGGCGAGGTGTTTGGCATGGAGAATCAGGCCGGCCTGACCGGAGCAGAGACTGCCGCCGGGGCCGATCTGGTGCTGCTGCCCACGGCGGAGGGTTTCGACACGTATTTTTACTGCACCGGCGGCGCGCTCGGCCAGGGCTGGCGGCGCGAGGGCGCCGGCAGCGCGGATCAGGCGGATGTGCCGGTGCTGCTGGGGGGTGGGGCAAGCCTGTTCGCCCGCTCGGCCAAGTCCGTGATCCTCACCGGACAGGTCAAGCCCGGCCGCACCCGGGTGCAATTGCGCACGGGTCACAACTACGTGGCCAACCTCTGCCCGGTCAATGCCGATGGCGAAAACGCCTCCACTGAAGGCCGGACGCTCGCCAACTCCGGGCTCGCCGCCGGCCTACAGGGGGCGCCCGTCTCGGAGCAGGCCGACCTCGTCCTGCTCTGGAACGGCAGCGGTTACGACGCCTACTTTCATTCGACCGGCGGCCCGCTCGACAGCGGCTGGCGCAAGGTCGGGGCCGGCACCACCGACCAATCCGGCGTGGCCCTGCCCGATGGTGCCTTCGTCATCCTGCGCCGCGGCGCGCCGCTGACCCTGGCCATCGACCAAGGCAACTTCTGAACCGGACTGCGATGAAACACCTACCCCTTTTCTGCCTCGCCTTCGGGTTCGCGCTTGCCAGTCCGGCCGCCACCCTGACCGTGTCCAACGCCAGTTCCGCAGGCAATGGCTTTCACGGCCTCGCCACCGAGGCCGGCGCCCTGCTGTCCCCCGGTCAGGCGCGCGGCGTGCTCGGGCGCATGACGCTGAGCGACAGTGAAATTGCCGAACTCGTCGAAGCCGGTGACCTCGTCGCTCTCGACGCGGCGTTCCAGCCGTTCGGCAGCGACTTCGCCCTAGAACTGAGCAACAGCGGCCCCGCTGGCGCCTTCGAAAAAGCCGTCACGGCCGACAGCCGCGCTTCCGCGAACCAGTTTGGCGGCAGCCCGGTGCATGTCTGGATCCATCTCGGCGCCGACCGCGGCACCGCCGCTCAATACTTGCTGGCGAAACTGAACACCAGCTTCCCCACCGACGCCGAGGAAGCGCCGCCCGCCTTCGCCAGCCTGGCCCTGCGCCCGGGCAGCATCGCCCTGCTGCACGCCGGCAGCCAGACCGGCAGCCACGACTACGGCCTGGGCGGCGGCGCGGTGTCCACCCTGCGCCTGCAGCCCCCCGACGGTGCGCCCAACAGCCTGCCAGTCGTTGAGAACCTTTCAGTGCAGGTGCTTGCCGGTGTCGCCTTTGCCGGCCAGGTGACAGCCACCGATGCCGACCTCGACCCACTGGAGTTCATCCAGGTCAGCGCCCCCACCAAGGGGTTGCTCGTCTTCAACGACGACGGCAGCTTCACCTACACCGCCGGTGCCGAAGCGAGCGGCCAGGACAGCTTCACCTTCAAGGTCAACGACGGCAAAGCCGACTCCGCCGTCGCGACGGTAACAATCCAGATTCAAAATGGCGGCAAACTGGCGCAGACACTGACCTTCACGACGCCCATGCAGATCGACAGCGACGCCGCCCCGCTGCTGCTCACCGCCACCGCCTCGTCCGGCTTGCCGGTCAGCTTCGAGTTGCTGGGCGGACCCGCCAGCCTTGACGGCGCGACGCTCGCCCTGACCGGTGCCACCGGCACGCTGGTGGTGCGAGCCAGCCAGGCCGGCAACGACCACTACACCGCCGCCAGCACCGACCGTCTCATCCATGTGGTACCGGCCGAGGCCGCCTTCGCCATCGGCAGTCTCAACCAAGTCTATCGGGGCATCCCTCTGCATATTAGCATCACCGGCGCGCCCCTGGAGGAGGTCACGCTCACCTACAACGGCGACTCCAACCCGCCCGTCAACGCCGGCACTTACACGGTCGTCGCCGTCCGCGGCGAAACCCGCAAGACCGCGAAGCTCGTCATCACCAAGGCGCCGCTCACCGTCACCGCCGACAACCAATCCCGTCTCTTGGGTGAACCCAACCCCGAGCTGAGCTTCACTTACGCGGGCTTTGTCGGCGCCGACAGCGCCGAGACCGTCTTCCCTGCCCCGGCGACGAAAAGCGCCTCTGCACCGCTGGCCAGCACCACCGCCAAAGAGACCAGCCCTGCTGGCAGCTACCCCATCCGCCTCAGCGGCGGTGCGGCGGCCAATTACCAGTTGGTCTTCGTGCCCGGCAGCCTGACCGTTGAGGGCTTCGACGGCCGTTACGAAGTCCTGCTGACCGATGCCGTTTCCGACCACGTCACCGCCAAAGTGGAACTGACCCCGGGCAAAACCGTCAAGGATGGCCTGCTGCCCTTCACCGGCAAACTCTGGGTGCCGACCGAAATCGCGCCCCAGCCCCTCAGGGGCGGTTTCACCCTCGATGCCGAGACCGAACGAGCGAGCGTGTCGCTGCCCTTCAGCCGCGGCGAGAACGCCTACGTGCTCGACCTGGAGCTCGATCTGGAGGGGAATCTGACGGCCGAACTGAGCCTGAACGGGGCTCCGCACAGCGCCGGAGTCGACGGCCGCAAGCTGCACAGCTTCGGCAAAAATGAAACGCCGCCCTCGCTCGGCAGCCACACCCTGGTCCTTGCCCCCGGCGAACGCGTGGCCGGTGGCGACAACGACCTGCCCGCCGGAGCCGGCCATGCCACCGCCCTGATCAGTGCAACAGGCCAGCTCAAGTTGGTTGGCCGCCTGGCCGACGGCATGCCCCTGATGGCGACGCTACTGCCTGATGCCGACGGACGCTACCGCCTGTATGCCAACCCCTACAAACGCCTCAACAGCTTTGTGGCCGGCGCCCTGCCGTTGACCCCGCATCCGGATCTGGAACAACGCGGCCACATCGCCGAAAGCGCGGGCCAGTCGCTTTTCTGGACCAAGGCAGGTTCCGACAAGGACAAATCCTATCGTGCCGGCATCGACCTGATCGCCTGCGGCCTGCGCCTCGCCCCCTGGCGCAAACCCGCCAAGGCCGGCAAAGCCAGCCCGGAAATCACGCTGCTGGATGAACTGGGTCTGGTTGCGGACAACGCGGTTGGCGTCGCGCACAGCGACCTGCCCGGCATCGCCGCTGCGGACCTGCCCGGCAGCGTGCAAATCGGCACCACCGGCAAATTCAGCGTGCTGGAGCCGGTCGACAACCCGGCCGGCTGGCAAATCGCCCTCAACACCGCCAACGGCAGCTTCAAGGGCAAGTTCACCCTGCGTGACGGCAAAACCCGCACAGCGAATTTCACCGGCGTCCTGTCACGGTCGCTCAGCACGGACCCCACGGCCCTGGTCGGCCGCGGTCACTTCCTGCTGCCCCCTGCCCCCGGCGCAGTCACGACGGAACAGCAGTCGGGCGAGATCCAGTTCTTCCTGGATCCCGACTGAGCGGGCGACGCCCAACGGCGCCGCCCGCGGCGCAGGGACTCACTTGCGACCGAGCAGGAAGAACTCGATGCTGTCGATGAGCGCCTGCCAGCTCGCATCGATGATGTTGGTCGACACCCCCACCGTGCTCCAAGTGCGCGTGCCATCAGTGCTGACCACCAGCACGCGGGTCTTCGCCGCCGTACCGGTGCCGCTATCGATGATGCGCACCTTGTAGTCCTCGAGCCGCATGGAGGCGATCTGCGGGAAATGCGGCAGCAGGGCCTTGCGCAGGGCATTGTCGAGCGCGTTCACCGGACCGTCGCCCTCGTCGACCGTGTACTCGGGTCGGCCGTGAACGAGCAGTTTCACCGTGGCCTCATTGGTTTCGGCCGCCGCGCCGCTGCGGAAGCGGTGGGTGGTGTGGAACTCGAGCAACTCAAAGCAGCGCGTCTCCTGGCCGAGCAGGCGACGGATCAGCAGCTCAAAGCTGGCCTCGGCCGCCTCGAACTCAAAGCCCTCGCTCTCCAATCGCTTGACCTCGGCGAGCACCTTCTGCACCTCGGGCGAACCCTTGGCGAGCGGCAGGCCCATGGCCTCGGCCTTGATCAGCACGTTCGACTGGCCGGACATGTCGGAGATGGTGATGACGCGCTCGTTGCCGACCAGGGCCGGATCGACGTGTTCGTAGGTGCGCGCCAGCTTCTGCACGGCATGCACGTGCAGACCGCCCTTGTGGGTGAAGGCGGCCAGGCCGACGTAGGGTGCGCGGATGTCGTGCGGCACGTTGGCGAGTTCATCGACGAAGAAGGCCAGTTCGCGCAGGCGGGTCAGGTCGAGCCCGAGCGGGATGCCCATCTTCAACTGCAGGTTGGGCATGACCGTGGTCAGGTTGCAGTTGCCGACGCGTTCGCCGTAGCCGTTGATCGTGCCCTGAACCTGGCAGGCGCCCGCGCGCACCGCAGCGAGGGCGTTGGCGACCCCGACCCCGCCGTCGTTGTGGGTGTGGATGCCGACCGGCCGGCCGAGGTGGGCGACGACCTTGTGGGTGACCTCCTCGACGAATTCCGGCAGCGCTCCACCATTGGTCTCGCAAAGCACCACCAGGTCGGCCCCGGCGTCCTGCGCGGCCTTGACCGTGCGCAGGGAGTACTCCGGATCCTCGCGGAAGCTGTCGAAGAAGTGCTCGGCATCGTACAGCACCTCGCGGCCGTGCTTTTTCAGGTAGGCGACGGTGTCGGCGATCATTGCCAGGTTTTCCTCCAGGCTGACCTGGAAGACCTCCGTGACATGCAGCGGCCAGGTCTTGCCGACGACGGTGACCGCGGGCGTCTGCGCGTCGAGCAGCATCTGCACCTGCGGGTCGTCCTCGACCTTCATCTTGCCGCGGCGGGTCATGCCGAAGGCGGTGATTTTGGCGTTTTTCCAGGAGCGCTTGGCCGCCTCCTGGAAGAAGGCGGCGTCCTTGGGATTGGAGCCCGGCCAGCCGCCCTCGATGTAGTGCACGCCGAAGTCGTCGAGTTTTTCGGCGACGCGGAGCTTGTCGAGGGTACTGAAGGAGATGCCGGTCCCCTGCGTGCCGTCGCGCAGGGTGGTGTCATAAATGGTCACAGACATGGGAAGTAGAGAAAGAGGGGGGGGAACGTTGAAAAAGGAGTTGGAAACGACCGGAGCAGAGTCCGGCTGACGCACCAGCGCCATGCTCAGGCGCCTCAGCGGCGCCAACAGGGGCCATCACGGACTCCAGCGCCTGCGTCAGGCGCCCTGGAGCCCGCAGCTAATTCGGATCGCGCGGATGGCCGGAACGGAATGCATTGGAACCTTAAACTAACCGCTTCAAAACCGTTCGCAAGGGGAGATTGCCGGTACACCTGCCCGGCTCGGGCCGATTTCCGTTGCAGTGCCCACCGACCGTGGCAGAGACGTGGCGTGCTGCAAAACCCCGTCGCCTTCCTGCGCCTCATCGCCCTGATCGAGGCCGTCTCGACCCTCATCCTGTTCGGCATCGCCATGCCCCTGAAATACGTCTGGGACATGCCGCTCGCCGTGCGCATCGCCGGCTCCATCCACGGCGGCCTCTTCCTCGTGTTCTGCTACGCCCTGCTGCGCGTGCTGCAGCAGACCGACTGGCCGCTGCGCCGCGCCGCCCTGGTCTTCTTCGCCAGCGTGGTGCCGGTCGCGCCCTTCCTTCTGGACGGCCGCATGAAGGCCTGGGCCGCCGCCTTCCGGCGCGCCTGAGGCCTCACTGGCCGACTGCGCGCTTCAGCTCGTGCTGGGCCTGATTGAAGCCGGTCACGGCCCGCACACGGCTCTGGCGGGCGCGGGTCAGTTCCTCGCGGGCCAGCAGGTACTCCAGCACGACACCGAGCTGGCTGGCCTGGCGTTCCTTGGCGAGCTTGACCATCTCCTCGGCGGCGCCGACCGCCTCGTCATTGATGGCGATCTGGTCGTGCGCACTCTGCGCCCGGGCGGCCGCCTCGACGACCTCGCGCCCGATGGCCGCCTTGACCTGCGCCGACTGCAACTGCGCCGCCTCCTCGCGGGCGCCGGCGATGACCTTGCGTTGCTTGTCGAAAAGCCCGCCGGGGCCGATCTTCCAGCCGAGACCGACAAAGACATTCTGCGAATCGTCGAAGTTGCCGAGGTCGCCGTTGAAACCGCCGCCTAAGCCGCCAAAGCCGTAGCCGGCCTGCACACTCGGAATCAGCGGCGCCACCCGCGCACGCTCACGCTCCCAGGCGGCGGCGGTGCTGACCGCGGTCGCCGCCTTCACCTCCGGGCGATGCTGGTTGGCCTGGGAAATGAGCGAGGCGACGCCGGTCTTGCGGTCGAGCAAGCGCACCGGCACCAGGTCCGCCTTCGCCGGCCGCAGTTCGGTCTCCGGCGGCAGTCGCAGGATCTCCGCCAGCGCGGCGGCAGCGAGATCGCGCTTCTCCTCATGCTGACGAATCGCCAGCTTCTCCCGGCTGACCTGGGTCTTCACCCGCAGCAGGTCGGCCCGGAAGGCGGTGCCAGCCTCGACCGCACCGCCGATCTGTTTTTCATAGTTCTGGGTCAGGCGCAGGTCGTCCTCGAGGATCGCCAGCTCGGCCTCCGCCGCCAGCAGACCGTAATAACGCGCCGTCGCCTGGGTGACGATGTCGCGCCGCGCCTTTTCCGCAAGCTGCTCGGCCGCCAGCGCCTGCTGCTTGGCCGCCAGCGCGGCGTAGTACAGGTCGCCCGGCGACCAGTCGATCATGAGGTTGGGTCCGACCGTGTACTGCTGCTTGCTGACGTCAAACACCGCGCCGGCAATGTCCTGGACATTGCCATCGGCACGCCGGTAGCCCGCTCCCAGGGTCAGAGCCGGCCAGAAGCGCTGCCAGGCCAGTTTCGACTCGGCAATCGTCTCCGTGTGCCGTGTGCGCGCGAGCTCGATCTCATCGTTGTTGGCCCCGGCCAGCTTCATGACCGTGGGCAGGTTCACATGCATGGGTGCCGCCAGCGCCGGCACCGCCAGTAGCAGGAGGCAAAAGGTCGGCAGAACTAACAGGGCAGCAGGGTTGGGATGCGTTTTCATGCGTCGTTCGTCCTTCGTCATTCCTTCACCGTCACTTCCTGGCCATCGGCCAGCACCACGCTGCCCGGCAGCAAGACCACCTCGTCCGGCTTCAGCTCCGGCACCTCGACGTGGACACCGTCGTTGAAACCGGGTTTGACGGCGGTCTTCACCGCCTTGCCGCCGACATGCTTGAAGACAAAGCTGTTGGCCTTCTCCTTCACCAGTCCAGCCACCGGGATGAGCGTCGCGTTGTCGCGCTGCTCGACAGCGATGCGGGCGGTGGCAAACATGCCGGGGCGCAGACGGCCATCGGCGTTGTTGAAGTCGGCTTCAATGAGCATGGTGCGGGTGGCGGCATCGAGTTGGCCGGTGAGGCGGCTGAGGCTGCCCTTGACGACCTCGCCGGCGAGCGCATCCACCTTTGCCTCGACCTGCAGGCCGGGCTTCAGACGGGCGGTCTCGGTCTCGATCACCGGCACCTGGAAGCGCAGGGTGGCGACATCGGTGAGCTGCAGCAGCGTCTCCCCACCGGCGGCGGCGAAGGCACCGGGATCGACGCGGCGATCGGTGACAATGGCGGCAAACGGCGCCTTGATCTGCGCCAAATCCATGAGGGCGTTCGTGCGCTCCATACCGGCCTTGGCAATGGCCAGCTTGGCCTCGGCATCATCCACCGACTGCGGCAGGATCAGGTCCGGCGATTTCGCCCGCGCCTCATGCAGGCGCTTGACCTCGATCTCCGCCGCCGCCACCTCGGCGCGGTGGCCAATGAGGTCGGCCTCCAGCTCCGGCACCTCAATCTGCACCAGGGTCTGGCCGGCGCGAACGACGTCGCCCTTGTCGACCGCGATCGATTTCACATAGCCGGCAACACGCGCCTTCAGCTCAACCTGCTGCCAGGGCGCAAACTCGCCCGGCAGAGTGATCCAGCGGTGAATCGTGCCCTGACGCGGCTTCGTCGCCGGCAGTTCCAGCGCCAGCGCGCCGATGGTCAGGAGGGAGAAAATCAGGAGGGCTTTCATGGGCTGCGTCAATCAGTCAGGTCAGTCAGGTCAGTCAGGTCAGTCAGGTCAGTCAGGTCAGTCAGGTCAGTCAGGTCAGTCAGGTCAGTCAGGTCACAGGGCACCCTCAAACAGCGCGCTCTGCGCGTCCTCGGGATCCAGGGAAGCCGAGGTCGCCTTGCGGCTGGCGAGCAGCGCAAACACCGCCGGCAGGATGAACAACGTCGCCGCGGTGGCGAGCACCAGGCCGCCGACCACGGCGCGGCCGAGCGGCGCGGTCTGACCGGAGCCGAGCGCCAGCGGCAGCATGCCGGCAACCATGGCAAAGCTGGTCATCAGGATCGGCCGCAGTCGGCTCACCGCGCCCTCAAGGGCGGCGGCACGGCGGTCGCCCTGGGTGGCCAGACGGGCGCGGTCGGCGAAGGTAACAAGCAGGATGGCGTTGGCGACCGCGACTCCGACCGCCATGATCGCGCCCATGGCCGACTGGATGTTGATGGTGGTGCCGGTGAAGAACAGGGCCAGCACCACGCCGGCGAGCACGGCGGGCATGGTGGAGATGACGACGAGGGCAAGGCGCAGCGACTGGAAGTTCGCGCACAGCAGCAGGAAGATGACCAGGATGGCGATGACGAGACCGCTGCTGAAGCCTTCGTAGAGCTGGGTGAAGGGCACCACCTGGCCGCGCAGATCGACCTTGGTCTTGCCATCAGGCGCGGGCCCCACCTCGTCGATGGCCTGGCGCACGGCGCGCAAGGCGCGACCAAAGTCGGTGCCGTGGATGTTGGCGGTGATGCTGGCGATGCGCACCATGTTGAAGCGTTCATAGGTGCCGACCGCCGTGCCGGGCTCGAGCTTGGCGATCGTGCGCAGCAGCACCGTGCCGCCGTTGGCGGACTTCACCGGAATGTTGCCGAGGTCCTCCAGGCTCTGGGTCCGCGCCTCGGGAATCTGCACCTGGACGTTGAAGCTGATGCCCGTGCCGGGATCGGCCCAGAACACCGGTTGGGTGAAACGGCTGGACGTGGTGGCGGCCACCAGGCTGCGTGTCACGTCCTCGACATCGACCCCGAGCAGGCCGGCGCGCTCGCGGTCGATCTGCACGTTCACGGTCGGCGCATCGAGCGTCTGGGCAATCTGGGCATCGCGGATGAAGGGCAGTTCGTTGAGCTTGGCGAGCAGCTTCTCCGCATGCTCCTTGCTGGCCGGCAGGCTCGGCCCGCTGACCGCCACTTCGATCGGCGTCGAGGTGCCAAAGCTCATCACCCGGCTGACGATGTCCTGCGGCTCAAACGACACGCGCACCTCGGGCAACTCCCGCTTCATCAGGCCGCGCAGCTTTTCCTGCAGGTCCGGCACCTCGACGGCGGCATCCTTCTTGAGCTGGATCGCCAGCCAGCCCTCCTCAGGACCGCCGTTCCACAGGTGCACCAGATTGACCGGGAAACTGGCGTTGTGCACGCCGACCATGCCGATGCTGAACTCGACCGGCGCTTCGTCGCCAATGATCTTGAGGATCTTCTGAGCGATGCCCTCGGTGATGCCCACCTGCGTGCCGCTCGGCGCGCGGAAACGGATGGCGAACTGACCGCTGTCGCTCTGCGGGAAAATCTCCGAGCCGAGGAACGGACCGAAGCTGACCAGGATCAAGCCGGCCCCACAGAGGTAGGCCGGCACCAGGAACCAGCGCATCGCCACCGCCGCCTTCACCAGTCCGCCATAGGAACGCGCCAACAGCCCGGGTTTCTCCTCGTGCAGCCGGGTGTTCTTGGGCAGCAGCCAAACCGACAACACCGGCACCAGGGTGCTGGAGAGCACGAAGGAGGCGAACATGGCAAAGCCCACCGCCAGCGCCAGCGGCACGAACAGCGCCTTGGCCGCGCCAATCATGAAGAAGGCCGGAATGAAGACCGCCAGGATGCAGAGCATGGCCAGCAGGCGCGGCAGCGTCGTTTCCAGGGTGCCGTCGAGCGCGGCACGCGCCAGCGACTTGCCGCGCGCCAGATGGGTGTGGATGTTTTCCACCGTCACCGTCGCTTCATCGACCAGGATGCCGACCGCCAGCGCCAGACCGCCGAGGGTCATGAGGTGGATGTTCTGCCCGCTGATCCACAGGCCGAACGCCGCCGCCATGAGCGACAGCGGGATGTTGATGACGACGATGAAGGCCGTGCGCAGGTCGCGCAGGAAGACAAGCACCATGAGGCCGGTCAGCACGGCGCCGAGTGCGCCCTCCTTCACCAGGTCGCGGATGCTCTGGTTCACCACCGGCGTCTGGTCGAACTCAAAGCTCACCTTGATGCCATCCGGCAGCAGCTTCTGAAACTCGGGAATGGCGGCACGCACCTTTTTCACCACCTCCAGGGTCGAGGCCTCGGCGCGCTTGGTGACCGGCAGGTACACTGTGCGCTTGCCGTTCGCCAACGCATACGAGGTGGTGACGTCCGCCGAGTCGGC
Organism: uncultured Prosthecobacter sp.; assembly: GCA_947523045.1. Lineage (GTDB taxonomy): Bacteria > Verrucomicrobiota > Verrucomicrobiia > Verrucomicrobiales > Verrucomicrobiaceae > Prosthecobacter. The sequence continues at coordinate 206 of CANNUR010000079.1, read as the reverse complement.
GACGGTGGCGACATCGCGGATGAACACCGCGCCCGCCTCGGTGCGCTTGAGCGGCACCGCCTCCAGGTCCTTGACGTTTGAGACAATCGCATTGGTCGGCACGATCGGGTACTTGCCGTCGAGGTTCATGTTGCCCGAGGGACTGATCGGATTGCCCCTGGCGATCGCCTGCACGATGTCGTCGGGCGACAACCCATAGGCTTTCA
>CANNUR010000078.1 GCA_947523045.1 uncultured Prosthecobacter sp. | reverse complement strand
CGCTCAGGCTGAGGAAGGCGGCAACCTGTTCGAGGGTGTCCGCCTCGATCTGCACCCGCGCATCGGGTCGCTCGGCGCGCACGCGGTCGGCGCCGGCCTGCAGGGCCGCCAGGCCGCCGCCGGCGGCGAGGTGGTTGTCCTTGACCATGACGTGGTCGTAGAGGCCCATGCGGTGGTTGGTACCGCCGCCGGCGCGCACGGCCGCCTTTTCGAGAAGGCGCCAGCCGGGCGTGGTCTTGCGCGTGTCCCAGACCTGCACCGGATGCGGACGCACCGCCGCGACATAACGCCGGGTCTGGGTGGCGACGCCGCAGAGGCGTTGCAGGAAGTTCAGCGCCGTGCGCTCGCCGGTGAGCAGGGCGCGGGTCGGGCCCTCAAGCTCGAGCACGGTGTCGCCCGCGGCAAAGGCGTCGCCATTGGCAAGCCGCGCGCGCACTTCGATGCGCGGATCCAGTCGGGCGAAAACGCGGCGGGCGACCTCGATCCCGGCGAGCACGCCGGCCTCGCGGGCGGCGATGCGGGCGCAGGAGCGGGCGTCCTCGGGCACAAAACAGCGGGCGGTGAGGTCGCCTGAGCCGACGTCCTCGGCGAGGGCCAGGTCGATGAGGCTTTCGGTGGCGGAATCCAGGGCGGCTTGCATCGCGGATGCTGTCGCCGAGACCGGGCGGGAATGCGACGGATTTTTGCAGGGCAACCGGCCTGTGTCGCGCTACTGCTCCGACTCGGCGACGGTGACGCTGATGACTTCCTCGATGGTCGTCAGGCCGCCGAGGATCTTGCGCACGCCGTACTCGCGCATCGGCCGGTAGCCATCCTTGAGGGCCTGCTGAAGCAACTGCTGCCCGCTGGCCTTGTGGGTGATGAGCTCGCCCATGGCGGGGGTGAGGCGGACCAGTTCGTAGATTGACATGCGGCCCTTGTAACCGGTGGCGCGACAGGCCTCGCAGCCGCCCTCGCGGGCGCGGTAGACCGGTGCTGACAGCGGGCCATGATATTTCAGCTCGAGTAGCTTGGCCTGCGCGTCGGGTTCGACCTCCTTGCACTCCGGGCAGAGCACGCGCACGAGGCGCTGGGCGATGAAGGCGCGCACCGAACTGGCGACCAGGAAGGGTTCGACGCCCATGTCGACCAGGCGGGTGATGCCGCCGATGGCGTCGTTGGTGTGCAGGGTGGAAAAGACCAGGTGGCCGGTGAGCGCGGCGCGGATGGCGATTTCCGCCGTCTCCAGGTCGCGCATTTCCCCGACCATGACGACGTTGGGATCGCCGCGCAGGATGGAGCGCAGGCCGGTGGCGAAGGTGAGGTTGATCTCCGGTCGCACGGCGATCTGGACGACGCCGGGCAGCTTGTTTTCGACCGGGTCTTCAATGGTGACGATGCGGCGGTGCTCGGTGTTGAGCTGGCTGAGGAAGGTGTACAGCGTGGTCGACTTGCCGGAGCCGGTGGGGCCGGTGACCAGGATGATGCCGTTGGGCTTCTTCAGCAGGGCCTCGATTTCGCTGCGCAGGTCGGCCTCGATGCGCAGGCGGTCGAGGTTGAACTTCTCCTGGCCAAGCAGACGCAGGGAGACGCTTTCGCCCTCGACGCTGGGGATGGTGGCGACGCGGACGTCGATGAACTGGCCGCCGATCTGCAGGTTGATGCGACCGTCCTGGGGCAGGCGGCGCTCGGCGATGTCGAGCTTGGCCATGACCTTGAGACGGGCGATGACGGACTGCTGCAGCGCCTTGATGTTTTCCGGCACCGGCACCTCGCGCAGGCGGCCGTCGATGCGGTAGCGCATGCGCAGCTTGTCCTCCATGGGCTCGACGTGGATGTCGGTGGCGTGCTGCTCGAGCGCCTCGCGGATGACGGTGTTGACGAACTTCACCACCGAGGCCTCCTCGTCGTCGGCATCGATGATGTTGGCCTCGTCGCGCTGCTCCAGGTCGGCGTCGTCAATGCTGCGGCCCTTGAGGATCTCCTCGAAGGTATCGGCACCGACACCGTAGAAGTCGCGCATGGCGTTGAGCAGGCGCTTGCGCGGGGCGATCTCCCAGCGCACGGGCGCGTCGACCTCGCGCGCCACGGCCTGGCGGGCGATCAGGTCGAACGGGTCATAGGCGGCGATGACAAGCTTGCGGCCGCCGGAGTCTTCGCCGTCCTCCTGGATCTTCAGCGGCAGCAGGCGGTGCTTGAGGGCGACACGCGGTGGCAGCAGGCGTTTCATCTCCGGGGCGTCGGCACTGTCGGGCAGCGGGTTGGCGACGTAGCTCAGGCCGGCTCGCGCGGCGAGTTGGGCGAGAAAGGTCTCTTCATCGAGTCGGCCGGAGTCGAGCAACTGGCTGACCACCGAGGCGCTGGGCGTGGCGGTGGGCAGGGCGATGCCGGCGCCACCCGCGGCTTCCAGGCACTGAACGAGGGCCTGGCGGATGCCGCCGGTACGGGGCGGAGCAGGAGCCAAGCCGTTCACTGGTGGGGCATCTGGTGTGGTGGGTCCGCTCATGCTCAGTTGGCGGCAGGGAACAGGCTGGGATCAATGATGGCCGCATCGGCGTCAGCCGATTCGACTGGAACGGCACCTTCATCCGGCGCGTAGCCGTACTTTTCCAACAGCTCGACGACATAGGCTGTGGCGCCGGCCAGACTGTGGAAGCGGGCCGTGGCAATGGCGGTGAGATCCTCGCGCAGGCTGGCGGTCAGGGTCGCCTCGCCGAGTACCCCGAGCGAGCCGTCGGCCGCGGGACCGGTGGCGGATTCGTCGTCGGCACTCATCAGCCGGCCTTCAAGGGTTTCGGCGACATGCCAGGTGCGCACCAGGCCATCGGCGTTGGTCAGCAGCAGCGAGCGGTTCAGTTTGCCCGAGGCGGTGTAGAAGGCCTGTGAGCTGCCCTGCAGGGCGAGGGCACTGAACACCGCCTTGCGGACCTGGGCATTGGCGGCCACGAAGAACTTGCCGCCAGACTCGGCGCGGGCATAGAAACGGCCGCCCTCCTCGGTGGTGAGAACAATGGAGGCCGGGCCGCCATTCAGGGGCGCGACCAGGTAGGCGCCGCTGTAAAAGGAAAAGTTCACGGACTCTTCCGAGGGGGTGAATTTCAACTCATAGACCAGCCATTCCGCGGAAGCCGCGGCGGCGGCACCCAGCCAGAGCAGGGTGGCGAACAGGAAGCGAGCGGGTCGGGCGGACACGGGCATGAAGTCGGGTTTATAGCCCTAGTGGACGGTCTTGTCGAGCCGGGCGTTGAAAGGTTGCCATCGCCGGCGCTCTTTTTCCGGGGCGGATTGACAGCGCCGCCGCGCGCGGCTACGTCGGCGCGCGGGGTCGAACCCGCCCCTCCCGCCATGGAACCCCTCCACGTCATCGGCCACCGCAATCCGGACACCGACGCCATCTGTTCCGCCATCGGCTACGCTGCCTACCTGCGCCAGGTGCGCGATGGCGAGGTGGTGGCGGCCTGCTGTGGCGAGATCAATGCGCGCACGAACTGGGTGCTGAAGTTGGCCGGCGTCGAACCGCCCCGCCTGCTGCTCGACGTGCGACCCACCGCCGCCCTGGTCTGCCGTCGCGAGGTGCTCACCGCCGGACCCCAGGAGACGTTTCTGTCGGTCTACCGCAAGATGCTCGAGCACAGCTTCCGCTCGATCCCGGTCGTCGATGGCGACGGCCGCCTGCTCGGCATGCCGACGATTCAGGAGATGGCGCAATTGTTCCTGCCCTCCGAGGCACGCCATCGCGCTGCCAATCGCGAGGTGCGCACCAGCCTGCAGAACATGGCTGCCGCCCTCGGTGGCACCCTGATCGGCGGGGGCGACGGGGCCGGCACGGTGGAAGACCTCATCCTCGTCGTCGCCGCCTCCAGCGTTGAGACTTCGCGCGAGCGTTCGCGCCAGTTTCCGCCGGGCCAGCTGGTGCTGGTCACCGGTGACCGACCGGAAATCCACGCCCTCGCCATCGAGCTCGGCGTGCGCTGCCTCGTTGTCACCGGCGGCTTCATGCCCAGCGACCGCCTGCTGCGTGAAGCGGAGGCAAAGGGTGTTAGTATCATCACTGCCTCCCAGGACACCGCCAGTGCCTCCCAGCTCATTCGCTTTTCGCGCCCGATCGCCGAGGCCCTGCACGACGGCTTTTTGTCCTTCGGATCACGCACGCCACTGCGCGAAATCATCCATGCCGTGCACGATTCGCACCAACCGCTGTTTCCCGTCGTCGATGAGGAGAGCGGCCGTCTGGAGGGCGTGTTTTCCAAGTCCGACCTGGTCGAGGTGCCGCGCACCCGCCTGGTGCTGGTCGATCACAACGAGTTCTCCCAGGCGGTCGCCGGCGCCGATGAGGCGGAGATCGTCGAGGTCATCGATCACCACCGCCTCAGCGGCAACCTGCGCACCCAGGAACCGGTGCGCTTCATCAACGAACCGGTCGGCAGCACCAGCACCATCGTCGGCATCATGTTCCGCATGCGCGGCCTGACGCCCGACAAGGGCACCGCCATCTGCCTCTGCGCCGGCCTGATTTCCGACACCCTGCACCTGACCAGCCCGACCAGCACCGCCACCGACCGCGAGATCCTCGACTGGCTCGCCGGCATCGCCGGTCTCGATGCGGCGCAGTTCGTGAAGGACTTCTTTGCCGCCGGCTCCCTGCTGCGCGAGGCGACCCCGGCGCGCGCCATCGAGGGCGACCGCAAGGTCTTCGAGGAAAACGGCTGGCGCATCAGTATCAGCCAGATCGAGGAGATGGGCCTGGGCGAGTTCTGGAAGCAGCAGGCCGCCTTGCACGAGGCGCTCACCTCCCTGTCCGCAGCGCACCGCCTGAACTTCGCCTGCCTGATGGTGACCGACATCACCGCCCACGACAGTGTGCTGCTGGTCGCCGGCGACGCCCGCGTCGAGCGTGCCCTCGCCGCCGATTACCCGACCCGGGCACCCCAGGTTTTCGACCTGCCCGGCGTGGTCAGCCGCAAGAAGCAGCTCTTCCCCTACCTGAGCAGCCTCGTCGGCAAGCTGACGCCTCCGTGATCAGCGCGCCGCCTTGATTTCATCCCAGACCTTCGTCCATTTGGCGAGGTCGGGGCCGAGGTTTTCGATGACTTCGCTGCGGGCCTTCACCTCTTCGGGGATGGTGATGGCCGGGTTGGTGAGGAAGTTGGCACTGACGCGCTCCAGGGCCTCGGGGTTCGGACAGAGATAACCGAGCCACTCCATGTTTTTGGCGGCGACCTCCGGATCGAGCAGGTGGTTGATGAACTTCAGCGCCAGGTCCGGTCGCGGCGCGCTTTTCGGGATCACCATTTCGTCGCAGCCGATGCTGACGCCTTCCCGAGGCACGAGGATCTGCACGCGCGGGTTTTCCTGCGCCACCTGGAAGAGGTCGCCGCTGTAGCCGTGCACGAGCAGGAACTCGCCCGAGTCGATGCCGGCCTTGTAGCCCTCGTTGTCGAACTTGGCGAGGTGCGGTTTCCAGCGCAGGACGACGTCGCGCGCGGCGGCGAGTTCGGTCTCGTTGCGCGAGTTGAGGCTGTGACCGAGCGACTTCAGGGCCGCACCGAGGGTTTCGCGCATGTCGTCGAGCAGCACCGCGCGCCGGCCGAGATCGGCGCGGTCGAACATGGCCCAACTGGGTTGACCCTCGCGCAGGCGGTCGCTGCGGCAGGCGATGACGCCGTAGCCGATCGTGTAGGGCACGGCAAAGTGCATCTCGCGGTCTTTGACCTTGGCGAGCACGGCGCGGTCGACGTGCTTCAGGTTGGGCAGGCTGGCGTGGTCGAGCGGCGTCAGCAGGTCGTCCTGCTGGAGCAGTTCGACCATGTAGCTGGTGGGGAAAACCAGGTCGTAGCCCCTGGCTCCGGCCTTCAGTCGCGCGTGCAGGCTCTCGTTGGAATCGAAGGTGTCGATGACGACGCGGCAGTCGTGGTCGGCCTCGAAGCGTTCGACCGCCTCCGGGCTGAGGTAGTCGGCCCAGGTGTAGACATGCAGGACATCGGCGGCGCCGACTGGCAGGCAGGCGAGCAGGGCGGCGAGGAGCGGGGCGGGTTTCATGGCGGCGCGGTTGGGCGCCGGCCCAGGCGCAGGCTGAGCGCGGCGGATAGGAAGGTGGCGCAGAGCAGCAGGGTGCTCAAGGCGTTGATGACCGGCAGGCTGCGGCTGGTCTTCATCATGCTGGCGATGCGCAGCGGCAGGGTCGTGCTGCCGGGGCCGGCGACGAAGAAGGTGATGACGAAATCGTCCATCGACAGGGTGAAGGCGAGCAGGGCGCCGGCGAGGATGCCCGGCAGCAGCAGGGGCAGGACGACACGGCGTGCTGCCTGCCAGGGGCTGGCCCCGAGGTCGCGCGCGGCGTCGAGCAGGTGGGGGTCCAAGTTGCGCAGGCGGCCGAGCACGACCATGGCCACGTAGCTGATGCTAAAGGTGACGTGGGCGATCCAGATCGTCAGCGGGCCGGTGGGCAGGTGCAGGGCGGTGAACAGCGACAGCAGGGCCATGCCCATGAGCAGTTCCGGCAATGCCAGCGGCAGCACGAGCAGGCCGCGGTGGACGGTCTGCAGTCGGCCGCGATAGCGGTGCAGCGACCAGGCCGCAAGGGTGCCGAGCAGCGTTGCTGCCAGGGTGGAGGCGACCGCCAGTTGCAGGCTGAGGAAGAAGGCTTCCCAGACCTCGTCCGCGAGCCAGAGTCGCTCATACCACTGCCAGGTAAATCCCTCCCAGGCACCGCCGAAGCGCGAGGCATTGAACGAGTTCAAGACCAGCAGGACCAGCGGCACCTGCAGGAAGACGATCACGACGATGCTGAGGGCAGCCGGCAGGCGCGAACGTTTCATGCCTGAACCTCCTTTTCAGCACGCCTCTGGCGCCAGGCCTGTGCGAACAGGAGGACCAGCACCGCCATCAGCAGCAGACCGGCAAGCGCGGCGGCCCCGGGCAGGTTGCGGTCGCTGAACACCCGCTGAACGATGCGGTTGCCAATCATTTCCTGGTCGGTGCCGCCGACGAGTTGCGGCACCACGTACTGGCCGAGGCAGCCGGTGAACACCAGCAGGGCACCGGCGCGGATGCCACCGCGCACGCCGGGCACGAGCACGCGCCAAAACGCCCGCCACGGACCTGCGCCAAGGTCGCGCGCGGCTTCGAGCAGGCTGAAGTCGAACTTTTCCGCCGCGGCATAGACCGGCAGGATGGCGAAGGGCAGGTGAACGTACACAAGCACGGCCAGCACCGCACCATCGCGGTAGAGCAGCATGCCGTCCGCGGCCAGCAGGCCGCAGCCCTGCAGCCAGCGCGTCAACGCGCCATCGGGATGCAGCAGGGTTTTCCAGGCGAAAACGCGGATGAGGAAGTTGGTCAGGAAGGGCAGGATGATCAGCAGCAAGACCCAGCCCTGGCGCCGTCGGGGCAACCGGGCCACGCAACAGCCGACCGGCAGGGCCAGCAGCAGGCAGACGCCGGTGGCGGTTGCGCTCAGCCAGAGCGTGCGCCAGCCAAGCGGCAGCAGGGAGGGATCGGCGAGGGCGCGCACGGCGTCGAGGCTCCAGCCGCTGCTCAGTCCGCCATGCAGGTCGGCCGGGCGGAAGGCGGCGGTCAGGATGAGGGCGGTCGGCAAGGCGAAGAAGGCCGCCAGCCAGAGCAGGGCAGGGGCCGTCAGGAACCACTCCGCAAGACGTCGGCGCACGGGTTTCATGAGGCGGTCTCCGGCAGCAAGCACAGGCCCGCCGGTTCAAGTTCCAGAAGCACGGGTGCGCCGCGTGCGAAGACCGGCGGGCCGGCTTGCTGGGCCTGCCAGCGCTGGCCCTCGCCCTCAATCCAGTAACGCGTGAAGGCACCGCCGTAGACTGCTTCGGCAACATGCCAGGGGTTGGGCGCCTCAGTCGCTTGAAGCCGCACGTGTTCGGGGCGCACGCTCAGACGCACCGTGCTGCCAACGGCCTGACCGGAGTTTTCGGGTGCCGGTGCGAGCAGGTCGCCGGCAAGGCGCACGCCGCCTGCCTCGACCCGGCCCTCGACCAGATTGGTGTCGCCAATGAAGGAGGCGACAAAGGCCGAGACCGGTTGCTGGTAGAGTCGCTCCGGGGTGTCCACCTGCTCGACGCGGCCCTCGTTCAGCACGGCGATGCGGTGGCTCAGGCTCATCGCCTCGGTCTGGTCGTGGGTGACGTAGAGGAAGGTGGTGCCGACCTCGCGGTGCAGCGCGGCCAGTTCGACGAGCAGGTGCTGGCGCAGTTTCAGGTCGAGGGCGGCGAGCGGTTCATCGAGCAGCAGCAGGCGCGGCCGGTTGATGAGGGCGCGGGCAAGGGCGGCGCGCTGTTTCTGGCCGCCGCTGAGCTGGGCGGGCCGCTGGTCCGCGTGCGCTTCGAGGCGCACCAGGGCCAGCATGCGATCGACCGCCTCGCGCACCTCCTGGCGTGGCCAGCCGGCGAGACGCGGTCCGAAGGCGAGGTTGTCGCGCACGCTGAGATGCGGGAACAGCGCGTAATTTTGAAACACCGTGTTCACCGGTCGCCGCTCCGGCGGCAGGGCTGTGAGGTCCTTCCCTGCGAGGTGAATGCGACCGCTGTCCGGTGTGTCAAAACCCGCCAGCAGGCGCAGCAGGGTGGTCTTGCCGCAGCCGCTCGGGCCAAGCAGGGAGAAGATTTCGCCCTCGCGGACCGACAGGCTGACGCCGTCGAGCGCGCGCTGCGCGCCGAAGCTCTTGCGCACGGCGTCGATGACCAGGAAGTCGTCCATGCGCCATGCTGGGCGGAAAAGCGCGCTGCTGCAACTGTCGGGGTGAATCTCGCTTGTTTGGGAAAAGTGGCTGCGGCTTCAGCCGCAAGCCATGGGAGCTGACAACCCCGGTCAGGGCAGGCGAGCAGGCCACACCCCTCTGGCGGATGCAGATTTCCATTGCCAGCCGGACGCGCATGTTGAAAATCAGGCCGTCCGCACGGCGGACGCCAACAAACCTCCTACCGATCATCCTCCTCATGGGCAGACCCGTCACCCTCTTCACCGGCCAGTGGGCCGACCTTCCCCTGGACACCATGCTGCAGAAGGCCAAGGCTTTCGGTTACGACGGCGTGGAACTCGCCTGCTGGGGCGACCACTTTGAGGTCGACCAGGCCGACCAGGCCTACTGCGATGCCAAGCGCGCCAAGCTCAAGGCCGCCGGCCTGCAGTGCCACGCGATCTCCACCCACCTGGTGGGCCAGGCGGTGTGCGACAATATCGATGCCCGCCACGCCCAGATCCTGCCGGCCCACATCTACGGCGACGGCAATCCGGAAGGCGTGCGCCAGCGCGCCGCCGAGGAGCTGATCAAGACCGCGCACGCGGCCAAGCGCTTTGGGGTGAACGTCGTCAACGGCTTCACCGGCAGCTCGATTTGGCACCTCGTCTACTCGTTCCCGCCGAACCTGCCCGGCCAGATCGATGCCGGTTACGCCGACTTCGCCAAGCGCTTCAAGCCCATCCTCGACGAGTACCAGAAGCTTGGCGTGCGCTACGCGCTGGAGGTGCATCCGACCGAGATCGCCTTCGACATTGCCAGCGCTGAGCGCGCCCTGCAGGCGGTCGATTACCATCCCGCCTTCGGCTTCAACTACGACCCCAGCCACTTTGGCTACCAGGGCGTCGATTACGTGAAGTTCATCTACAAGTTCAGCGACCGCATCTTCCATGTCCACATGAAGGACGTTGCCTGGAACCTGAGCGGTGACGCCGGCGTCTTCGGCGGCCACGTCGACTTCCACAAGCCGACCCGCTATTGGGACTTCAAGTCCGTTGGCCGTGGAGACATCAAGTTCGAGCGCATCATTCGCGCGCTCAACGACATCGAGTACGGTGGACCGCTCAGCGTGGAGTGGGAGGACGGTGCCATGGATCGCGAGTTCGGCGCTGCCGAATCCGCCGCCTATGTCAAGAAACTCGATTTCCCGCCCTCGAAGATCATCTTTGACGCGCAGTTCGCCGAGAACAGCAAGTGATCCCGCGCGGCTGCGTCCGCATTGACAGGCCTCCGGCCGCCCCAGTCGGCGCCGGAGGCCGCTTTCTGCCACCATGAAATTTGCCCTCACCCTCTGCTTGTTCGCGGCCCTGTTTGGCCTGGCATCGTTGCCGGCTGCCGATCCGGATCCCGTGACCGCGGCCATGGAACCTTTTGTTCAGGAGGGGCAGATTGCCGGTGCAGTCACCTTGGTCGCCCGCAAGGATCAGGTGCTCAGCCTGCAGGCAGTCGGTTTTCAGGACTTGGAAAAACGCACGCCGATGGCGACCGACAGCCTGTTCTGGATTGCCTCGATGACCAAGCCGGTCACGGCTCTGGCCGTGCTCATGCTGCACGATGACCGCCGTCTCGATATCGATGACCCGGTCGAAAAATACCTTCCGGAGTTCAAGGGGCAGCTCGTGGTTCGGGAGAAGAAGGACGACACCGTCGTGCTCGGCAAGCCAGTGCGGCCCGTCACCCTGAAGGATCTGCTCACCCACACCGGCGGCGTCACCAGCAATCCCAATGTCGAATCCGGCGCCCTCGATGTGCTGTCGCTGCGTGAAGCGACTCTCGTGTACGCCCTGACCCCGCTGCAGTTTGAGCCGGGCAGCCGTTGGGCCTACTCAAACCCTGGCATCAACGTGTTGGGGCGGATCATTGAGGTGGTCACCGGCGAGGACTATGCCAAGGCGCTCGATCGCCTCGTCTTCCGGCCGCTGGGCATGCGCAACACGACCTTTTGGCCTGACAAAAAGCGCCTGGAAAAGCTGGCGGTTTCCTACCAGGCCGGCCCCGATGGGCGCCTGGTGCCTGCGGAGATCCGCTACCTGACCCCGCCTTATTCGGACAAGAAGCGATCGCCCCTGGCTGCCGGCGGACTGTTTTCCACGGCAGAGGACCTGCACAAGCTCTACGGCATGCTCGTCAACGCCGGTGAGATGAACCGCCGCCGCTTGCTGTCCAAGCAGACGCTGGCCCGCATGTTCGAGAACCACACCGGCGACCTCAAGGCGGGTTTTGTCGATGGCATGGGCATGGGGCTCGGATTCCAGGTGGTGCTGCGTCCCACGGGCGTGACCGCCAAGCTGCGCGCCGGCACGGTCGGGCACGGTGGCGCCCACGGCACCCAGGGATGGTTCGATCCGGCCAGTGGTGCCATCCAGATCCTGCTCATCCAGCGCGCCGGCCTGCCGAATGCCGATGCCTCGCCGATGCGTCAAGCCTTCCACGAGGCGGCGGTGCGGCTGCTCGACCAGACTCCGCCGACTCCGACCGAGTGACCGACAGGTCGATCGCGTTTGAAAACCAGCGTCCCCTTGTTCGGTGACCTCTTGATCCCCGTCTTTTCCACCATGACCTCCGCCACCCGCCGCCACTTCCTGCGCCAGACTGTCCTGGCCACCACCGCCGTCTCCGCCTCGCGTGTGCTCGGCGCCAATGACAAAATCCGCGTGGGCTTCATCGGCCTCGGCGGCCGTGGCATGGGCTCGGCGGCCTGGTTTGCCAAGATCCCGGGTGTCGAGGTCGCCTACCTGTGCGATGCCGACACCGAGGTCATCGCCCGCGCCAAGCAGAAGTATCCGCAGGCCAAGACCGCCCAGGACCTGCGCAAAGTCATCGAGGATCCGGAGATCGACGCCGTCGTCGTCTCCACCGGTAACCACTGGCACGTGCTCGCCTCGATCTGGGCTTGTCAGGCAGGCAAGGATGTCTACGTCGAAAAGCCGGTTTCCCACAACGTCTGGGAAGGCCGCAAGCTGGTCGAGGCAGCGCGCAAGTACAACCGCATCGTCCAGGGCGGCACCCAGCAGCGCAGCGACCCCTTTCATCTGGAGCTCAAGGCCTACCTCGATTCCGGCGCGCTCGGCAAGATGAAATACGTGCGCCTCAATCACTACGGCATGCGCGCCAGCATCGGCAAGGTCGCGCAACCCCTCACGCCGCCGGCGAGCGTCGACTACAACCTCTGGCTCGGTCCGGCCCAGGACGAACCCATTTACCGCCCGAAGTTCCACTACGACTGGCACTGGGTCTGGAACACCGGCAACGGCGAGCTTGGCAACTGGGGGCCGCACATCATCGACGACCTGCGCAACATCGTCT
>CANNUR010000077.1 GCA_947523045.1 uncultured Prosthecobacter sp. | reverse complement strand
ACTTTGGCCTCTGGACTTGGCTGAAGCCCGGACAACGGCGCAAGCAGGCACCCACGGACGAGGCCTTTCTGAGCAGCTACACGGAGCAGTACTTGAAGAGCTGGGTCGCCATCAAGGAATCCATTCATGAACCCATGATTCAAATGATGGCGAGCATTCCCAGTGTGATGATCTGGGATGACCACGACATCTACGACGGCTGGGGATCCTATGAGGCCCCTGAGGCCGATCAACCCTACTACAAGCAGGCCTTTCAAGCGGCCAAGCAGGCCTTCATCTGGCACCAACTGCGCGGCACGGGAAATCGCTCCCTGCTCGACGGTGGACGTGCCAGTGGCCCACGGCATTTTTCCCAAGGTCTGCGCTTCGGCCCCTTCGCCATTCTGGCACTCGATCATCGCACCCACCGGCAGCCAAGGCGCATCATGGACGAAACCCAGTGGACTCAAATCGAGAAGTGGGCCAGCCAGCAGGCGGATCCGCAGGCAACGCTGCTCGTCATCTCGCCCGTCCCGCTGGTTTATCGCAGGTTCGCCCACTTTGCCAGCACCCTCCAAGGCGAGCACAGTCTGGAGGACGATCTGCGCGACCATTGGAACGACACGAACCACGAGGGCGAACGCGCACGCTTCGTGCACCACCTTTTTGATTGGCTGCACACCAAGGGTTATCGCCGGGTGACCCTGCTGTCTGGCGATGTCCACGTCGGCGCCCTCGGCTTCCTCAATCACCAGGAGAAAAAAACCGAAATCGCCCAGATCATTTCCTCGGGCATCATGCATCCGCCCCCCACGCGGATCGAGTGGGCGGGTGTCTGCACGCTGAGCTCGGACGAAGACTACAGCATCCGTGCCCAGCCGGTTTCCGCAGGCCTGACACGCCCCCAGGGAGCAGAGGACAAATTTTTGCGCTGCCGCAATTTTGCATGGCTGCAACACGGCAGCGATGAAAAGCTGTGGGTCAATTGGGAATGCGAGCAAGACAAGGGCCGCCCACCACGGCGAATCGAGACACCGCTGCGCTAACCCTTCAGCGCCTGCCGCCCCCTTCGCCGGCTCTCAGTACGGCGAAGGACGGCTCATGACCACGCCCAAAGAGCAGCCCCCTTCACGTCCGCTCCGCAAACCGGTCGCCCGTCCCATTACCCCCGACGGAACAAGCCCTTCAAACGACCCAGCAACCCGCGCTTGGACTCGCCCTCGGGCGCGAGTTGCGCCGCAGGGTCCGGCTCCACAGTTGGCAAGGGAGTGGTCGCCTGCCAGCCGCCGCCGAGAGCCTTGACCAGGGCTACGCTGGCCGCCAGACGCTGACCGGAGGTCTGGGCCGTGGCACGCTGCATGGCCAGAGCCGTGCGGTTCGCTTCGATGACGTCGAGGTAGGGGCTGGTGCCCGCCTCGTAACGGGTTTTCGCCAACGCGGCAGCGCGTTCGGCACTGCTGCGCGCGCGCTGCTGGGCCTCGTGAGCGACCGCGAGATGGCGGATCGCCGACAGGCTGGTTTCGACATCGGCGACGGCGGAGAGAAAGGCTTGGCGCCAGCCGGCCAGGGCCTCATCGTGGACCGCGCGCGCCTTCTCCAGGTTGAAGCGGTTTTTACCACCGGCAAACAGCGGCACGCTCAGGCTTGGACCGTAGCTCCACATCACCGAGGCCGGTTGCAGCAGGGCATCGAGTTCCATGCTTTGGTAGCCGCCGCGCCCCAGCAGGCGCAGGCTGGGGAAAAACTGCGCCCGGGCGACCCCGATGCGTGCGGTGGCGGCGGCGAGGGCGCGCTCGGCCTGGGCGATGTCGGGGCGGCGCTCAATCAGGTCGCTGGGCAGACCGGCTGGCAGCGACGGCGGCGCGGGCGGTGCCGAGCCGATCGGCAGGCGGAAGATCGCCGCATTGCTGCCGGTGAGGATGGCCAGGACATTTTCCAACTGGTCGCGCCGCGCCTGCAGGGTGGAAATCTCCGCCTCGGCGCTGGCCACCTCGGCCTCGGCCTGGGCCTGCTCGAGTTCGCTGCCGGCCCCGGCGCGCACGCGCGCCTGGGCAATTTTGAGGGCCTCGCCGCGCAGGGCGACCGCCTCGCGCACGAGCCGGATTTCCTGATCGAGCGCGCGCAGTTGAAAGTAGTTCGACGCCACTTCGGCCTGGATGCCGAGCAGGACATTGTGCACCGCATCGGCCGCGGCCACGGCATCGGCACGCGCACCCTCGTTGGCGCGGCGGATCTTGCCCCAGAGATCCAGCTCCCAGCCGAAATCGGCCATGGCGTTGTAGGCCGGGCCGTCATAACGCAGGCCGTTGAGCGGGATCGGCGAGGGCTGATTCTCCGAGGTGCGCTGGCGGTCGGCACTGAGCGGCAGGCTGAGCGTCGGCAGGTAGTCGCCACGCGCCACGCGCGCCGCCGCACGCGCCTGTTCAAAGCGGGCCAGCGCCGCCTTCAAATCCTGGTTGGCGGCACCGGCGCGCCCCATCAAGTCGTTGAGCTTGGCATCGCGAAACACCTTCCACCACTCGCCCTTCGGCAAATGGGCGGCCGGATTCGCCGGTCGCCAAGTGACGCCCTTGAACTGGGGTGGCACGGCGGTGTCGGGCCGCTGGTAATCGGGACCGACCTGGGCGGTCGCGGCCGTGGCGGCGAGGAGAAGGATCAGGAAGCGCATGGGAACGTGGGGCTAGGTTAATGCACCTGCGGCTTTTTGCCGAGCTTCATCATCAGCACATAAAAAACCGGGGTCAGGAAGAGACCGAGCAGGGTGACGCCGATCATGCCGGCAAACACGGCCGTGCCCATGGCACGCCGCATCTCGGCACCGGCGCCCGTGCTGATGACGAGCGGGTACACGCCGGCAATGAAGGCGATCGACGTCATCAGGATCGGGCGCAGGCGCAGGCGGCAGGCCTCAAGCGCGGCGTCGAAGGCCGAGGCACCGTGCTCGTGACGCTCCTTGGCGAACTCGACGATGAGGATCGCGTTTTTGCAGGCCAGACCGATGAGCACAATGAAGCCGATCTGGGTGAAGATGTTGTTGTCGCCCCCGGCCAGATGCACGCCGGCCAGCGCGAACAGCAGGCAGAGCGGCACGATGAGGATGATGGCCAGCGGCAGGCGCAGGCTTTCATACTGGGCCGCCAGCACCATGAACACCAGCAGGATGCACAGCGGGTAGATGAACATCGCGGTGTTGCCGGCAATGATCTTCTGATAGGTCAGGTCGGTCCACTGGAACTCAAACCCCGGCGGCAGATTCTTCGCCAGCTCGGTGATGACCGCCTCGCCCTGGCCCGAGCTGAGCGGCGGCAGCGGCGCGCCGTTGAGGTCGGCCGCCAGGTAGCCGTTGTAATGGCTGACGCGATCCGGTCCAAAACTCTCGTTCACCGTCACCAGCGCCCCCACCGGCACCATGTCACCGGCGGCGTTGCGGGTTTTCAGGCGGGTGATGTCCTGGACATCATCGCGAAACTGCGGTTCGGCCTGGGCAATGACCTGGTAGGTGCGGCCGAAACGATTGAAGTCATTCACATACAGGCTGCCGAGGTTGATCTGCAGGGTCTCGAACAGGTTGGCCAGCGGCACGCCCTGCACCTTCGCCTTCTCGCGATCGACGTCGGCCTCCAACTGCGGCACGTTCACCGTGTAGCCGGAATACACCTGGTGCAGCTTGCCGCTGCCGTAGGCGGCGCCAACGAGCGACTGGGTCGCCTGATACAGCGCCGCATAACCTTGGTCGCCACGGTCCTGAATCATCATTTTGAAGCCGTTCGAGGTGCCGATGCCATTGACCGGCGGTGGCGACAGCACCAGCACCATGGCGTCCTGGATCGCCGCAAACTTGCCGTTGAGCGCGCCGGCAATGGCGTCGCCTGTCAACTCGGGCGTCGTGCGCTCTTCAAAGTCGTCGAGCCCGACGAAGACGATGCCGCTGTTCGGGCTGATGCTGAAGCCGTGGATCGACAGGCCCGGGAAGGCGATGGCGTCCTTCACGCCGGGATGGGCGAGGGCAATGTCCGACATGCGCCGCATGACGTCCTCGGTGCGATCGAGCGAGGAGCCGTCGGGCAGCTGGGCGAAGCCGACCAGGTACTGCTTGTCCTGTCCAGGCACGAAGCCGGTGGGCACGATCTCAAAGCCCTTCCAGGTCGCCCAAACCAAGCCGCCGTAGAGCAGCAGGGCCACGGCGCTGAAGCGGACGATGCGCTTGACCCACCCGACGTAAACGTTCGACGACCATTCGAAGAAGCGGTTGAAGGGCCGGAAGAACCAGCCAAACAGGGCGTCGATCATGCGCGAGACCAGGTCCTTCTTGTCATCGTGGGCGTGCAGCAGCAGGGCCGACAGCGCCGGCGACAGGGTCAGCGAGTTGATCGCCGAGATCACCGTGGAAATGGCGATGGTGACGGCAAACTGCTTGTAGAACTGGCCGCTCAGGCCGCTGATGAAGGCGGTCGGGATGAAGACCGCGCAGAGCACCAGGGCGACCGCGATGATCGGGCCGGTCACCTCCTTCATCGCCTCCTTGGTGGCCTCCACCGGGCGCAGGCCATTGCGGATGTGGCGCTCGACGTTTTCGACGACGACGATGGCGTCGTCGACGACGATGCCGATCGCCAAGACCAGGCCGAACAGCGACAGGTTGTTGATCGAGAAGCCGAGCATGTGCATCACCGCGAAGGTGCCGATCAGCGACACCGGCACCGCCGCCAGCGGGATGATCGAGGCACGCCAGGTCTGCAGGAAGAGCACGACGACCAGCACCACCAGCAGCACCGCCTCCAGCAGGGTGTGAATGACCGCGTCGATCGACTTGTTGACGAAGACCGTCGGGTCATAGGCGATCGTGTAATCGACGCCCTCGGGGAACTTCTGCTTCAACTCCTCCATCTTCGCGCGCACCGCCTGCGACAGCGACAGCGCGTTGGCACCGGGCAACTGAAAGACCGGGATGCCGACCGCGCGCTTGTTGTTGATCAGGCTGCGCAGGGCGTACTCGCTGGAGCCGAGCTCGATGCGCGCCAGGTCCTTGAGCCGGAGCTTGTCGCCCTGCGGCCCGACCTTGACGATGATGTTCTCAAACTCCTGCTCGCTGACCAGGCGTCCCTTGGCGTTGACGGTGAGTTCGAAGGGTACATCCTTGCGCACCGGCTGCTGGCCGATCACGCCCGAGGCGACCTGGACGTTCTGCTCGCGGATGGCGTTGACGATGTCCGACGAGGTCAGGCCGCGCGAGGCCGCCTTGTCGGGATCGATCCACACGCGCATCGCGTACTCGCCGCCGCCGAAGAGCTGCACCTGGCCGACACCGGGCAGGCGCGCCAGCTCGTCCTTGACATTGAGGGTGGCGTAGTTGCGCAGGTACAGCTCGTCGTAGCGGTCGTTCGGCGACAGCAGGTGCACGACCAGGGTCAGGTCGGGCGAGGATTTCACCGTCGTCACCCCAAAGCGGCGCACCTCCTCCGGCAGCTTGGGCAGCACCTGCGAGACGCGGTTCTGCACCTGCACCTGGGCGAGGTCGAGATCGGTGCCGAGCTTGAAGGTGACGGTCAGGGTCATCACCCCGTTGGCCGTGCTCTGCGAGGACATGTACAGCATGTTCTCGGTGCCGTTGATCGCCTGCTCGATCGGCGAGGCCACCGTTTCCGCGATCGTCTTCGGGTTGGCGCCCGGGTAGGTGGCGGTGACGATCACCGTCGGCGGCGCCACCTCCGGATACTCGGAGATCGGCAGCTGGAAGAGGGAAATGCCACCCAGGATGAAGATGAGCAGCGACAGCACGCCGGCGAAGATCGGGCGCGTGATGAAGAAGGAGGAAAAGTTCATGGCGTGCGGGTCTCACGTGCCGGCCTCACTTGCCGGAGGCGGCTTGGGCGGCCTTGGCGGCCGGTTCCGCGGGCGCCACCGGCATGCCCGGCTGCGGCAGCCGCGCCATGCCGTTGATGATGATGCGCTCCCCGACCTTGAGGCCCGAGCGGATGATGCGGCGACCGTCAATGACCGGCCCGATGACCACCGGCTTGTACACCGACACCAGACCGCCGTCCTTTTCCTCGACGCCGAGCACGTACTTGTTGGCCTGATCGGTCAGCAGCGCCTTTTCGTCGATCAGCAGCGCCGGGTACTTCGCGGTCATCGGCAGGCGCACACGGGCGAACAGGCCCGGGGTCAGGATGCCGTCCTCATTGGCAAACTCGCAGCGCACCACCATGCTGCCGGTGGCGGGATTCAGGCGGTTGTCGAAGGACTCGACATGGCCGCGGTGGCGGAAGCCGTCCTCGTTGGAGAGCTGCACCTCCACCGGCACCCGGCCCTGGCCGTTCGTGTAAAGTCGGTCCTCGCGCCGAAGGCTCTGCAGCTTGAGCAGGCTGTTCTCGTCGATGTCGACGTAGACATGCACCGGCGCTGCCGTGACCAAGGTGGTCAGCACGGTCACCCCGGCGGTGACGTAGTTGCCCGGCGTCGTCAGGGCGCGGCTGACCCGGCCGCTGATTGGCGCGCGCACCTCGCAGTGCGACAGCTCCAGCTCGGCCGAGCGCAGCCCGGCCGCGGCAGCCGCCTGCGCGGCCTCGGCCTGGCGCCAGGCCGACTCCCTCGCCTCGGCCTGCTCCGGCGCGATCGCCTTCGCCGCCAGCAGCTCGGACACGCGGTCAAACTCCTGGCGCGCCGCCTTCGCCACCGCCTCGGCCCGGCTCAGCTCGGCCTGGGCGCCGTCGCGCCGGGTCATGAACGGCCGCGGATCAATGGTGAAGAGCACCGTGTCCTTTTGCACCAGCGACCCCGCCTCAAAATGTACCTCGGTGATGTAGCCGGAGACGCGCGGGCGCAGCTCGACGGTTTCCACCGCCTCGACGCGGCCGGTGAACTCCTCCCATTCGACGAGTTCCTCCTGCGCCACCGGCGCGAGGGTGACCGAGGCGGGGGGCATGGCGCCGGTCGGGGCGGCATCCTGGGGTTGGCCGCAGGCCGTCAGCAGGACCAGGGCGGGAAAAAGCAGCAGTTGGGGTTTCACGGGGATCGAAGTTGACCGGTTGGTTAATTCAGTTTCAAAAAATCAAGCAGGCACCTCGGCACCGAGCAGGATGCGGGCGCCGGACTCGAGCGGTTCAAGGTGGCTCAAATCGTTCCAGATGCGGGCATGCAGGAGCAGGCCCTCACTGTAAGCAAACAGGATGCGTGCCAGTTCCGCCGCCGGATGGCGGGCGCAGATGCTGCCCTCGGCCTGGCCGTCGCGGATGGCGCTCTCGAAGTAGCGGATGTACTGGGCCAGGATGTCCTGCAGTTTCTGGCGCAGGCGCTCGTCGACCGTGCTCACCTCCGCCCCCATCGAGTGCACCGGACAGCCGAGCACCCGGCCATGCTTGGCCTGCAGTTCCTGCTGCTCGCGCCGCAGGTGCGCCAGGCAGTTCAGAATGCGCTCCAGCGGCGGCACCACCGGCGAATAAATCTGGTCGAGCTCGCGCTTGTGCTCGGCCCAGCCGTGCTCCAGACCCGCAAGGGCGAGATCGGTCTTCGACTCGAAAAAGTGGTAAAAGCTGCCCTTCTTGACCCCCGCGCGCTCGCAGATGTGGTCCACCGAAGTACTGCCATAGCTGCCGGCCCAGATCAGTTCGATCACGGCCTCCATCAGACGTTCGCGGGCATCGCTGGTTCTTCCCATAAGGCGCAGCCTGACACAACTAGACGATCAGTCAAGTATTTTTGATAAATGAGCAACGGCGTCGCGGATTTGAGGTCCAGGATCGTGAAAATCCAACCCCGCGGCCGCGACCGGCTATGAGCAAGAAAGCCCCACTAGGCCGGGGGCGGCACCGTCCCGCGTGGTTCGCGGATGCCGTGCAGCAGCCACATCGACAGGCCGGCGAAGACGGCGGCAACGAGGGCAACCGCCTGGAAGGAACCGGTGACATGGTAGATCTGGCCGCTGATCAGGGTGGCGAGCAGCAAGGCGAAGACGTTGCAGAAGCCGAGCACGGCCTGCAGGGTCGAGCGCCGCTCCAGCGGGCAGAGTTCGGCGGCGAGGGTGAGGTCGCCGACCCGATCCAGGAAAAGGCCGAAGCCGAGCACGAAGTAGGCGAGCACGAAGCCGGCGAAGTGATCGGCCAGGGAGACCCAGAGGGCGAGGGCGATGCAGACGAGGCGTGAGGCCTGCAGCAGGATCTTGCCGCCGCGATGGTAGCCGACGTAACCGGCCAGCAGGCTGCCGAGCACCGTGCCCGCAGCCTGGCCGGCGACGAAGCGGCCTTCATCCGCCTCGGGGCGCTCGCTCACCTGCAGGGCATGGATGGTGAGGAAGGCGACCATCATCAGGTAGCCCATGCCAGTGAAGCGGGCGAAGACGAGTCGCACCAGGGCCGGCTGGGCGAGCAGCAGGCGGGGCAGGCCGCGCAGGTAGGCGAGGTAGGGACCGGTCGGCGGTACCGGGTGGCGGTGCCGGGTGTGCTCGTCCTCGTGCAGGAAGAGTTGCGACAGCCAGGACACGAACAGCAGGGCAAAGGTGGCCAGGTGCAGCCAGGCATAGGCCTCGCGGCCCGGGTGATGGGTCAGCACGTAGTGGATGACCGAGCCGGCAAAGACGCCGATGACCGCCTGGATGATGTAGCGCAGGGCCCAGCCGGCGGCGCGCGCGCGTTCGGGGATCATGCGCGTCACCATCTCCATCCAGGCGACCACCGTGACACCGCCGAGCAGGCCGGAGACGATGGGGGTCAGCACCACGAAGGTAAGCAGGGCGCCCTCGACCTCCTCGGCGAGCAGCAAGACCAGGCCGGTGATCAGGTAGGGCAGGCGCTGGAGCAGGCCAAAGACCAGCACCCAGGGTTTGAAGCGCGGCAGTTTTTCGACGACTGGCGCAATGAAGATGCCGACGCTGGCAAAGGCCGCCGGCAGCAGGGCCGGCATGAGGGCGATGATCCAGGCCTTGCCGCCGAGCATCTCGACCATCTTCGGCAGCACGCTTTCCGGCGCCAGGAAGGCGGTGCCGCCCATGTACAAGCCCCCCTCCAGGCAGTGGCAGATGAAATTCCGCCGCACCGCGTGGGCGCCGGGAGGATGGGGGGCGGTCATGGCGCGCGGATCAGGACGGCGCGCGCACCTGCGCCAGCCAGTCCTCAAGGTTGTAGTAGTTCGTCACCCGCGCGATGCGGCCCTCGCGGATGTCAAAGAAGGCGCCGACGCGCAGGCGGTAGCTCTGGCCGTGCGCCGGCGGCAGGCCGTCATCGGCCTGCAGGTAGCTGCCGAGGATGAAAAATTCCGCCGCCGCGCGGTCGCCCTCGGCCGAGGCCATGACGACGAGTTCCGTGACCTGCTCGCGGTAGCAGCGGTCCATGCGACCGAGAAAGGCGCGGAAGGCCTCGCGCCCGTGCTCGCTGGCGCCCTGGTTGATGTCGTGCACCACGTCCTCCGTCAACAGGGCCAGCAGGGCCTCGCGGTCGCCGCGGTTGAAGGTTTCGTAATAGCTGCGGATGAGGGCGAGGGCGGACTCTTGCGGACTGGCCATGGAGCCTGCAAGGTAAGGATGGCCGGCGCGCCGTCAACGGCCGGCCGTGCCCGGCTTCGCCCGAAAGAACCCGGCCCACCCCGACGATACAAGCCCTTCCCATGAAACCGCTCTGCGCCCTCCTCCTGCTGTCCGCCCTGACCGTGTCCGCCGCCACGGACTGGAACCGTTTCCGCGGCCCGAACGGCAGCGGCGTGGCCGAGACCACCGGCCTGCCCGACAAGGTCACCGCCGACACCACCCTTTGGAAGGTCGAGCTGGGCAAGGGCTGGTCCTCGCCGGTGCTCTGGAACGACCGCGTTTATGTCACCGCCGAGACCGGGGAGACCACCCGCGCGGTGATCGCCCTCGACGCCCGCACCGGCAAGGAAGTCTGGCGCCATGAGGAGACCTTCGCGGCGCACAAGAAGCACAACTTCAACAGCTTCGCCAGCAGCTCGCCCTACGTCGATGCCGACCGCGTCTACATCAACTGGAGCACCGGCACGACGATCCAGGCCCTGGCGCTCGATCACAACGGCAAGCAGGTTTGGAAAAACGAGCACGTCGCCGACTACATCCACGAGCACGGCACCGGCATCTCGCCGGTCGTCGTCGACGGCGTCATGATCGTGCGCAGCGAATTCGACTGGCAGCGCGACGGCCGCGCCTACACCGAGGACCCGGTGGAAAAGACCTGGAAGAGCTGCTTCGTCGGTCTCGACGCCGCCACCGGCAAGCAGGTCTGGAAAAAGGAGGTGCCCAACTGCCTCAACACCTTCTCGACCCCGGTCGTGCATGAGCGCAAGGACGGCACGCGCGAGGTGATCTGCACCAACAACGCCAGCGGTGTCATGGGCATCGATCCAAAGACCGGCAAGGTGAACTGGCAGTTCCAGGGCGACTTCAAGCAGCGCAGCCTCGGCTCCGGCGTGCTCCACAACGGCCGCTACTTCTGCACCTTCGGCACCGGCGGCGGCGTCAAGGAATTCGCCGCCCTCGACCTCACCAGCGGCGAACCCAAGCCCTATGAGTTCGCCTTCAGCAAGGGCCTGCCCTACGTGCCCTCGCCGCTCGTCGTCGGCGACCTGCTCTACCTGCTCGGCGATGGCGGCATCCTCAAGGTCGTCAAGTTCAACACCGGCGAGCTCGTCTATGAGGAACGCGTCAACGGCAGCGCCGGCAGCAGCAAGTTCTTCAGCAGCCCGGTGGCCGCCGATGGCAAGATCTTCTGCGGCAGCCAGCAGGGCGATCTCATCGTGCTCAAGCTGGGCGAAAAGTTCGAGCAGCTCTCGGCCAACAAGCTCGACAGCACCATCAACGCCAGCCCGGCGATCGGCGATGGCCGCCTGTACATGCGCACGGAGAAGATGCTCTGGTGCATCGGCGCCAAGGGCGCTCCCCTGCCCTGAGCCGGCGCGGGTTCAGCCTTTCTTCAGCACCGCCCAGCACTCGGGCGGTGTGGCGGTGCGGTTGATCGGGCGCAGCAGTTGCACTTCAAATTCTCGTGCCGGCAGGCTCTCCGCCCAGGCCGCCACGGCCCGTTGCTCCTCGCGCCCGCCCTCGTGCCCGGGATAAACCGCCACCGTCAGCAGTCCGCCCGGCGACAGCTGGTCGACCGCCACCGCCAGCGCGGCCAGCGTCGTTGCCGCCTGCGTGATGCGGGTCTTGTCGCCCCCGGGCAGGTAACCGAGGTTGAACACCCCCGCATCGACCCGGCCCCGCCAGTCGACCGGCAGATGTTCCGCCAGGGTTTCGTGCCCGGCGTGCACCAGCGTGCAGCGACCCGGCTCAATCCCGGCCACCTCGAGCCGGGCCTGCGTCGCCGCCAGGGCCTCGGCCTGGACATCGAAGGCCAGGACGTGCCCGGTCGGACCGACAAGGCGGGCGAGAAAGAGTGTGTCATGGCCGTTGCCAGCCGTGGCGTCGACGACAAACGCTCCCGGGCGCAGGCGGTCGGCCAGCAGCAGGTGCGCCCAGCCGACGGCCGAGGGCAGGCCGCCGCTGGCACTGACGAGACGCGGGGGTTCGAAAGACATGCGCCACCGATGCCGGCTCTCTAACCCGCTGGCAAGCATCTGCTTTTCCACTGCCGTCGCCCTTGCCAAGGCGGCAAACGCGCCCAAGTTCACCATTTCACCTTCCGCCGACCCTCCGCACGTGAGCCTTGCCCATCCGACCGACGACCTCCGCGTGGCAGAAATTCTGCCGCTCATCCAGCCTGCCCTCCTCATGCACGAGTACCCGCTCGGCGAGGCGGAGTCGGTCTTCATCGAGGGCGCGCGCCGGAGCGCCGAACGCATCCTCAAGCTTCAGGACGACCGCCTGCTGGTCGTGTGCGGCCCGTGCTCGATCCACGACACCAAGTCGGCCCTCGAATACGCCGAGCTGATCGCCGCGGCGCGCGCGCGTCACGGCGCCGATCTGGAGATCCAGATGCGCGTCTATTTTGAGAAGCCGCGCACCACGGTCGGCTGGAAGGGCTTCATCAACGATCCCCACCTCAACGAGAGCTACGACATCAACACCGGCCTGCGCGGCGCGCGTGGCCTGCTGCTTGAGCTCGCCCGCCGGCGCGTGCCCTCCGCCACCGAGTTTCTCGACGTCATCACGCCGCAGTACATCGCCGATCTGGTGG
>CANNUR010000076.1 GCA_947523045.1 uncultured Prosthecobacter sp. | reverse complement strand
GGCGAGGCCGCTTCACCGCATGCGTTTCTCTTCGGCCACCAGGGCCCGCAGCTCGGTTGCGTGCGCGATGCGCGCTGGAAGCTGCATGTGCGGCCGGCCGGCGGCATGCGCTTCAAGGCCGGCCCGGACGGTCGCTGGCCCGATCCGCGCGCGCCGGACGGCGTCACCCTGCTGGCCCCCTACGAGCAGTACAATCTGGAGTCGCTGCCCGGCCTGACGACCGGCGTCGAACCGGCCGCGATGCAGCTCTTCGACCTCGCCAACGACCCGGGCGAGCAGCGCGACGTCGCCGCCGCGCACCCCGAGGTCGTGCGCCGCCTGCTCGCCGCCCACGAGGCGATGAGCCGCGACGTGCCCGCAGTGCCGAAACCCCAACGCTGAACCTTCATGAAGTGCCTCTTTGCCGCCCTCCTGCTTTTCACGGTCGCCCCCGCGGCGGCCGCCGCCCTGCGCGCCGGGGCCGCCACCAGCAACATGACGCCGGGCATGGGGGTCGTGCTCGACGGCACGATCATGAAGATCGGCCCGGCCAAGCACGTGCATGACGAACTGCACGCGCGCTGCCTCGTTCTCGACGACGGGCGCACCCGCCTCGCCTTGGTGATCTGCGACCTCACCATGATCGCGCCGGAAATCGTCGCCGAAGCCAAGGCGCTGCTCGAGCCGAGCCTCGGTCTGCCGCCGGCGAACGTGCTCATCGCCGCCACGCACACCCACAGCGCGCCGCGCGCCCTGAACGTCGGCTTCGGTCCCGCCAACGAAGCCTACCACCACTTTCTCGCCCGCCGCATCGCCGATGGTGTCCGCCGTGCCGCCAACCAGCTGGCACCCGCCAAGGTCGCCTGGGGCAGCGTTGCCAAGCCGGAGTTTGTCTTCAACCGCCGCTGGTTCGTCAAGACCGACAGCGCGCGCGCGAATCCCTTCGGTCGCCGCGGGGAGCGCGTGCAGTTCGGTCCGGCCCGCAACGAGGCGGAAAAACCCGCGGGCCCGGTCGATCCGGAGTTCTTTGTCCTCTCCGTGCAACACGCCGATGGCCGCCCGCTTGCGGTCCTCGCCAACTACGGCCTGCATTACATCGGCGGTGTGCCGACCGGTCATGTCAGCGCCGATTACTTCGGCGTGTTCGCCGAGTTGATCCGCACCCGGCTCGGTGCCGCGGATCAGGATCCGCCCTTTGTCGGCATGCTCGCCAACGGCGCCAGTGGCGACGTCAATGGCGTCGACCTGCAGGCCAAGACTCCGACTGCGCGCGGCTACGAGCGCATGCGCGAGGTGGCCGGTGCCCTCGCCGAGGCGGCGGCGGAGATCATCGGCAAGGCCGGGCATCGCGACGACCTCGGCCTCGCTGCGCAGCTCGTGGAGCTGCCGCTGGCGGTGCGCAAGCCCGACGCTGCCCAGCTCGACTGGGCGCGGTCCGTGCTCGCCAGTCCTGAGTCGAAAGCGGCCAAGCCTTCGCGACCGGTCATCTATGCCCGCGAAACGCTCGGGCTGGCGGCCTATCCCGATCGTGTGCCGATCGCGCTGCAGGCCTTCCGCATTGGCGAACTGAGCATCGCCGCCGCGCCCTGTGAGGTGTTTGCCGAGACCGGGCTGGCCGTGAAAAGCGGCAGTCCCGAGGCGACCTTCCTCATCGAACTCGCCAACGGCTACGGCGGTTACCTGCCGACGCCCGAACAGCATGCCCTCGGCGGTTACGAAACCTGGCCCGCCCGCTCCAGCTTCCTCGAGGTCGATGCCGAACCGAAGATCCGCGCCGGCCTGCTCGACCTCGTTCGCGCGGTCAACACCAGCCCGTGACAAGAATCGGTCGCGCGCGGCTGTAGATAAGGGGCATGACTTTCCACCTGCCTGTCTGGGCCTTGGCTCTGCTTTCCTGTGCCTGGGTGGGCGCCCAGTCGCCGGACTTGGGCGGCGTCCGGATTTCCTTGGAACCCGCCACGGCGCGGGCAGCCTTGCGGGTGACCCGCGCCGCGCCTTTCGAACTGCGCGTGCAGGTGGAGCGACGTGAAGACGCACAGGCATTGGCCCTGCGTGTGGAATTGCCGAAAACGGGACGCGAGGTTTGGCCGGCCAACGATGTCGAGGTGCGCGATGCGACCGGCCAGGCCCTGCTCGTCGAGCGCTCCGGCATCGAGTGGGAAAAACTGCGCATTCCCCTGCCGGCCGGCGTCGAGACCTGCGTCGTGCAGGCGGTCGAACCACCCGGAGGCTGGCCGCGGGCCACGCCGGAAGGCGAACGCCTTTTGGAGGCCAACGGCCTGCAGGTGCGCCTGGCCCCCTGGCCGCAAGGCAAACAGGCGGCGCTCAGCCTGCGCTTCGATGATTCGCACCCGAGCCACCTCGACACGGTGATCCCGATCCTGCGCGAGTACGGCTTCAAGGGCAGCTTCATGGTCAATCCCGGTCCCAAGGAACCGGGCAGCCGGCAGAACTTCCCTTTCGAAACCCGCCAGGCCGAGTGGGCGGCGGCGGTGCAGTCGGGCGCGATCGAACTCGCCAATCACTCGGCCCACCACCGCGGCGCGCGTGACGACGCGGACATGGACCGCGAGATCGGCGATGCCGCCGCCGCGATCCGCCGGCTGCTGCCCGGGGGCAGCCCGCTGCTGGCGCTCAACCTCGGCGGCGGCACCCGCTGGCAGACAACCCGCACGCTGCGCCATTACCTCGATCGCCATCAGCTCTTCGACGCCTCCAGCGGCTCGCTCGGCATGGACGATGTTTACGGCGGGCGCGTCGAGGCCCTGCGCGTGGCGCTGGACCGACACCTCGAACGCGGCCTCTGGTGCCGGGTCCATTACCACGCCATCGGCCAGGGACTTGCCGCCAGCGAAGTGAACTTCCGCGCCGCGCTCGACCTCGTCCGCCAGCAGCAGGACAAGCTCTGGATCGCCGGCATGAGCGAGATCCACCAGTATCAAACCGCCCTCGCCTCGTCGCGCCTGCGCCAGCAGGATGCGGCGGCGGGTCGCCTGACCTTCAAGCTTGAGGTCGGCACCGATCCCGCCCTGTACGCGCAGCCGTTGAGTTTGGAAGTCACCCCGCCTGCCGGTGCCAAGCACGTCGTGCTGGTCCGTGAAGGCGGACTTGAAATCGCGCCGGAGACCGGCAGCCTCCTCCGCTTTGCCCTGCCGCCGCGCTCCGCGCTCTACCAACTGCGCACCGAACCCTGAGGCTCTTCCGCCATGAAAGCTGTTCTCGCCCTCCTCTGCCTTGGCTTCACCCTTCTGCCGCGCGCGGATGCCGAGGACCTGCTCGCCGGCACGGCCGTGGTCGACATCAGCGATCGCACGGTGCCGATGAATGATCCCTGCTTCGCCAAGGCGCTCGTGCTCAAGCGCGGCGACACCACCGCCGTGCTGGTCACGGTGGATGCGGTGGCGGTCGGCGGCATCGGCCGCATCGGCAACGGCTTCCTTGCCAATGTCCGCGCCGACTTGCAGCGCGAGATCGGTCTGAAGCCGGAGCAGTTGCTCGTCAATGCCAGCCACTGCCACGGCATCATCCGCACCGACCTCCAGCAACTCGTCGTGCAGGTGGTGAAGGAAGCCGCCGGCAGGCTCGAACCCGTGCGCGCCGGCGCCGGCAACGCGGTCGAAAACCGCATCAGCGAAAACCGCCGCATGCTGCTCAAGGACGGCACCCAGGCCGACATGCGCCGCGCCTACGCGATGCCGCGCGACGAGGATGTGGCCGCGGTCGGCCCCATCGATCCGCAGGTCGGCCTGCTGCGCCTCGATCGACTCGATGGCACGCCGCTGGCGGTGGTCTATCACTTCGCCTGTCACCCGATCCTGAATCCGCCCTCGAAGGGCAGCAGCGCCGATTTCCCCGGCTTTGCCTCGAAGGTCATCGAGCAGGCCACCGGCGCCACCGCCTTTTTCCTGCAGGGCTGCGGGGGCGACATCAATCCGCGCCACTACAAGGAGGCGGGCCGGCTCGCCGATGCCGAACCCCTCGGCGCGATGCTCGGCGCCAGCGTGCTCGCCGCCCTGCGCGGCATCGAAACGCGACCGCAGGCGGACCTGCGGATGCGCCGAGAAATCGTCGCCCTGCCGCGCGCCGCCGATTTCACCGCCCGCCTCGCCCGCCTCGAGGCCGAGCAACAGCGCCTGGTTGCTTCGCTGCGCTCCAGCACGCTCCACTTCAAGGCCTTCCTGCCGCTGCTGCTCCAGCACCGGCTCTGGCCAGACACGCCTTCCCACCACGGCGCCGCCTACCTGCGCGACCCGGAGCCCCTGCGCCAGATGGATGCCGACAACCGCGCGGCGGTCGAGGCCTACCTGCACAACGTCGGTGTCATGGAGCAACTCGCCCGGCTCAACGCCAACCGCGCCCTGCTGAAGAAGCATCTTGCGGAAACCGAGGCGGCGGGCAGCGCGCCACTCGAGGCCGAACTCGGCGGCCTGCGCGTCGGCGAGTTCAAGCTCGTCAGCTTCCCCTCGGAACTCACCGTCGAGATCGGCCTCAACGTCAAGCGCGCGGCCGGCGATCCCAACGCCCACGTTTCCGGTTATACCAACGGCTACCTTTTTTACACCGCCACCGCCGCCCAGAGGAACAACACGGGCTACGCCCAGGAGGACTGCGATGTGCTCGTCGCGCCGGAATGGCAGCAGCTCTTCGAATCCCGCGCGCTCGCCCTGCTGCAGGCGCTGGGGCGGTGAGCGCTACTTCGCCACCCGTTCGCGCAGCACCGGTGCCAGCCAGCGCGCCGTCGCTTCGGCAATGACATGGTAACCGGCGAGGTTCGGATGGCGGTCGCCGAACCAGCCGGGCAGGTGGCCGAACCAGGCGTCGAGCCGGTGATCGGGCACCACCACCTTCGGCTCGGTCTCCGGCTGCACCCAGGGGGTGGCCAGCGCGCGCAGCGCTTCGGGGATCTTGGCCAGCGGGTAGCGACGGTAGTTCAGCATGTCCGGGCCCTTCTCCAGCGCGGCCAGGTAGTCCGGGTAGAGATCGAACAGCGGCAGCTTCGCCGCCTCCGCGACCTGGCGGACGAGGCTGTTGATCTCCAGGTTGCCGGCGGCGTCGCCATAGGGGATGACCGTGGTCGGGATGAGCAGGGCCTGCGGATGATCGCGGCGCAGGCGCTCGATCAGCTCCTGAAAATCCTTGGGGAAGTTGGCCTTGAAATCCTCGCGGCGGGCGCGGTCGTTGAGGCCGTAGCGGATGAAGATCACATCCGCGTCGGGCAGTTTGGCGACGTCGCGGTCGTAGCGACCCGAGTCGAGCAGGCGACGGATGAACTCGCCGCTCAGGCCGAGGTTGAGGATGTCGGTGGGCGGCAGGTCGGGCTCAGCGGCGAGGCGAATGCGCAGCATGTCCTCGAACTGTGGTTCCTCGGGGGCGATTTTTTTCGGGATGCTCGCCTCCGTGGTGCTGTCGCCGATCAGCAGGATGCGCAGACGCTTCGGCCCGGCGGTGGCATCGCTGAAGGCGAAGGGCCGACCACCGAGCAACTGGTCCGAGGTGATCGTCGGGCAGATCCGCTTTTCGACGTGGGCGAGGAAGCGCGCCGTGCCCTCGACATGGCTGACAAAGGGCCAGCGCTGCGGGTTGTACATCGTGTCGGTCAGATCGCGCACCAGGGCGACCTGCTTGCCGTTGCGGGCCATCTGACGCAGGCCGAACGGGCGACCGGCCACGCACATGTTGGTGTGCACACCGAGCAGGAGGACGCGGTCGATGCCGCGCGCCTCCAGCAGGTTCCAGATTTCCGAGCCGCGATCGCTGACGGCGTCGCGCGCGTCATCGATGCGCAGGACCTCCATCTGCCGGGTCCAGGGTTGACGCAGATTCAGGCCTTTGGCTTCGAGTTCCTTGGCCCAGGCGGTGTGTTCGGCGGGATCGTCGTCCTCGCCGCCGTCGCTCTGGTCGATCGGATACACCGCCAGTTCCTCGGACGGGATCTGCCGGCACCAGTCGTCGATCTGGTCGGGCAGGGTGGCCGCAGGCGGGGCCGCCTTGGCGCGCTCCCGCGCCGGCGTGCCTTCGTAGGCGGCCATGCAACTGCTCGGCGCATGGATGATGAGCGCGCCGGCCTCGCGCGCCTTTTCCAAAAAGGCATTCATGCGCGGTGCCATCTCGCCGGCACGGACCACGGCGTTGCGACAGTGGTGCAGGTCCCACATGTCGCAGACGATGACCGCCGTGCGTTCGGCGGGCCAGGCGGCCGGTGATCGCACCGGCCTGCCGGCCGGCGACCGCGTCTGCAGGGTGAGCGACAGCGGCGCCGCGGCGGCGAGACCGGCGAGGCCGAGGAGGAGGGCGGTGGCGAGCGATTTCATGGCGTGCGGCAGGGCAGGACTACGGCCTGCAGACCGGGGTTTCATCCTTCCATGCGATTTGGAACCACGGAGGACGCAGAGAGCACGGAGGAGGAAGGAGGGAGAGTCTTCTCCGTGGGCTCTGTGAGCTCCGTGCGAGCTGGCTTAGGCCTGCTCCATTAGCGTCCTATGAGCGTCCCATCAGCGGTTCAACAGATGGTTTGAAACCACGAATGGTACGAATGGCACGAACGAAGCACGGACCTATACATCGCGGCTGCGTAGCCTGTCCGCCTCTTGAGCCAATCAAGGCCAAGCCGCTGACCCGGTCTCGCACGGAGGACGCCACTCGAGTCTTCCATTTCCCGGCAGACGAGAAAGAGTGCTTGGCAAAAGAGGTGTCAGGCGGGTAATGTGGACTTGTCTCTTGAATGTCCGATGACTCCGAAGACCTTTGCCCAACAGATGCGTCAGGCGCGCTTGAAGTCGCCCTTGCTCAAACGCGAGCAGGCGTTGAAGCAATTCGCCGAGGTGGAGGCCTTTTTGCAACGACACAACTTGCAGCAGAGTGCGAGGCCTTCCGTCGGTGGGCTGAAAGCGCGGGGTGCTTGAAGTGCTTCGAAGCGACCAGCCGTCCTCCCGATGCATTCGGGTATGAACACGAGGTTTGGTTTGCGCTTGCAGGAGAACAAAACGGACTGGTCCTCAAGGCGACTTATGGCAACTGCTTTGGACATCTGCCCGACGGCAGTGAGGCGACTCCGCTGGGTTATTTGGAGCGTTTGCGTCTGTGCAATGAAGAGTTTGGCGACCAAATTCGCCTACTCGGAGTGGAGGAGTCACGTCCTGGCGTGATCCGGGTGATCACAAGCCAGCCTGCCGTTGAAGGCCATCCCGCAGGAGCGGATGAGGTGATGCATTTCTTCACTGCAGCTGGCTTTGAGAAACGTCTCTGGGGACAGAATACCGTTTGGTACCGACCGTTGGACGGTCTTGTCGCTTCAGACACGCATGGTGGAAACGTGCTGCGTACCTCCAATGGGGCCTTGGTGGCGATTGATGTGCCGCTGATGCGATGGACTGCAGGCATGAACCCACTTGTCCCCGTTGAGGCTGCCAGAGCCGCGTCGTGAAGAGGAATTCAGGAGTTCATCTCCGTGAACCTCAGGCATCAGCGTCCTATGAGCGTCCCATCAGCGGTTCAACAGCTGGTTTGAAACCACGAAGGGCACGAAGTTCACCAAGGGAGCGCGGACCTTTGCTTCGCGGCTTCGCAGCCTGCCCGCCTCTGCAAAAGCGCGGTCGCCGCGACAAATCCGGAAGGAAGCACCCGGTTCGCGGCGCTTTACCGGCATGAAAGTCCTGCTTGTCGCCGCCCTGTTCGCCGTCGCCGCCCAGGCCCAGGAGGTGCGGCGCGACCTGCCCTATGTCGAGAAGGGCCATGCCCGCCACGTGCTCGACGTCTATTCGCCCGGCGGCGAGGCCAAGCGCCCCGTGGTGTTCTGGATCCATGGCGGCGGCTGGCAGGCCGGGGACAAGTCCAGCGTGCAGGACAAGCCGCGCCTGTTCACCAAGCGCGGCTGCGTCTTTGTCTCGACGAATTACCGCCTGCTGCCCGAGGTCGACATGGAAACGCTGGTGGCAGACGTCGCCAAGGCGCTCGGCTGGGTGCACCGGCACATCGCCGAGTTCGGCGGCGACCCGCAGAAGATCCTCGTCGGCGGTCACTCCGCCGGCGCCCAGCTCGCGGCGCTGCTGTGCACGGACGCGCGCTGGCTGCAGGCCGAGGGCGTGGCGTTCGACGCCCTCATTGGCTGTCTGCCGGTCGATGGCGACACCTACGACATCCCGGCCATCATTGAGACTGCGGAGACGCGCCGGCGCGTGCACGGGCTGCCCCCGGCGAAGTTTGGTCACCGGGAGAAGTTCATGCACAGCCCGGACAAGCACCGGGCCTTCTCCGCTGTCACCCACCTTGCCGCCGGCAAGGGCATCCCGCCGTTCCTGATCCTGCACGTCGCCGACCACCCCGACACCAGCGCCCAGGCCGTCCGCTTGGAACAGGGCCTCCAGCAGGCCGGCGTCGCCGTCCGCCGCTTCGGCGCCCGCGGCACCGATCACGTCAAACTCAACGCCGACCTTGGCCTCAAGGACGACCCCGCCACCCAGGAGGTGCAGGCCTTTCTGGATCGCCTTCAGTTGTAGTCGCGGGCACTGACCGCGAGGCGCCCGCAACGCCGATGGACAGCGCTTGATCTTGCGGCTGCCCAGGACAGTTTGATGCATGAAGATCCTCGGATTTACATTTCTGCTGCTCTCGGCACTTGGCAATGCCTTCGGTCAGTCGCCCTGGGTGAATGAACGGATGTACCAAGTGAGTTCAGCGACGGGATCCCACCTCAAGCTGAAGGTCTGTGTGCCAGTCGAGCCGGTCGATGTTCAGGCCGTAGCCACCTCCAGAGGGGCGGAGCAGTTTTCCGAGGCCTATCACAAAAGCAACTTTTACCATTGCGCCTCTTACGAGGAATGGCGCCGGTATGTCAGTGAGGATTATGCCAAGGCCCTGCAGATCACCGAGGCGAACTTTGGTGAGAGAAAGGCGGTCCCGAGCCAAATGCAGAAGACCGGGCACATCCTGCATTGGGTGACTGCGTCCGATGGCGCCACGGAGATGCTGTACCTGGTCCAACGCGTGAAATTCAGACCCGAGATGCCAGAATCGCTACCCATCAGCATCTTCATCCGGGAGAAGGGCAAATGGCTGGCCCATGGCCATGACGAACTCAATCTGATCGGCAAGATGGCCATCTCGGATCTTCAGGAGCTGAAAAGGCAACTCGCGGGCAAGGAGGGCTGAGAACCCGGTGTGCCACCCCATCGAGGGCTCGCACGGAGGACGCGGAAGGCACGGAGAAGACGGGGAAGTCAGGAGACTCCGTGCGCTCCGCACGAGCTGGCTTGGGCCTCCGTCATCAGCGTCTGATGAGCGTCACATCAGCGGTTTCAAAGCCGGTTTCGGGAACCACGAAGGACACGAAGTTCACGAAGGGGGCTTGGGCACGTGCTTCGCGCCGCCGCCGCAGGGCCACGCCTGGGTTCCGCTGCCGCTGGACAGCAAGTCTGTGCTGGGCATTGTGCTGGAGTCATCAAACTGCCCTTTCCACAAACGGAGTCGATGACCGCAAGCAATGGCCATTTTGTCAGCCAGTTGCACACTGACCCCATTCCCTGAACCCCATTCCCGCAGTCCTTCACGAACCATGACCGCCCCCCCCGAAGTAACCCTGTGCGACGTTGCCTACTGGCAGCTCGCGCCCCAACGTGAGGGGACGTTTCGGGTCGAACTCCCCAAGCTCCAGCGCGGCTTCGTCTGGGAACCTTCCAAAGTGGCTGATCTCTGGGACTCCATCCTGCGTGGTTTCCCCATCGGTTCAATGATGATTTCCACCATCGACCCGGAGTCCCCGGAGGATGTGGCTCCGGCTCATCGCTACTGGCTCCTGGACGGCCAGCAGCGCGCCACCAGCATCGGCATCGGCTTCTACAACCCATGGAATCCACAAGGCAACGACCCCTCCATGTGGCGGTTGAAGAGCATCCCCATTCTCTGGCTCGACCTTGATCCCACACGCCGTGACTGGGACGTGAAAATGTTCTTTCCGTATCTGGTGACCCAATCTCACCCATGGGGATACAATCAGGACGGCGGCGTGATCTCATGGGGCAGGCGACGGGAAGCCTGCGAGGCCTTGGAGCTTGGTGCCGACTACTCCTCCGCTGATCTCAGCCGCTGCTATCCATGGGAAGCGAAACTGCCTCTACCCTTGTCCATCCTGCTTGAAGTCGCAAACCGTGAAGGAATGGAAGCCCTCACGGACTTCTGGGGCGAACTCGTCAATCAAGCCGATAAACTAACCGACTCATGGAAGTCGAAATTCGGCGAGCGGATGACAGGCGAGCCTCCCGCAGGCTTGGCCAAACTTCTTCTGCGTCTTCGTCGCGTTCCCGCCTATCGCGTCCACCTCAATCTCCTCACCGGTGATGCTGCGGAGAATGATGACTTCACCGCGGACGACAACTCGCTGCTCTTCGTCCGCCTGAATACCGGTGGCGTGTTGCTCGGAGGTGAGGAACTCATCTTCTCACTGTTCAAGTCCGCGTTCCCATTGGCAAAGGATGCCGTGGAAGATTGTGCCGCCGGTTTCATGGCTCCCTCCAAGCTCTTCGGGTTGCTCGTCCGCCTGGCGGCAGCGGTGAAGGCCTCGGACAAGCTTGCCCGGCCCGTCTCTCTAAGTGAGTTCAAGAAGGAGATCCGCACGACTGATTTGACGCTGAAAAGAGCGCTGGAGGATCTCATTCACAAAGAACATGACGCTGCCCAGTGTGAAGCAGCCCGTTTGATGGAGTGGGCCTTCTCCATACTCTGTGGTCCCAAGGGATCCGCACCATCGTTCTGCCTGCCGCAAGCAGTCGCCACGCGCACCATCAACGAGTCGCCGGATGTCTTTCTCGCCTTGCTCTATTGGCGCAGGAACGGCGGCGATGTGAAGATCGGCAGCCAGGAACATCAAGACCTGCTCGGTCGCTTCACCGCGCTGTCCTGGTTCCTGCCGGGCAACGCCCGCGCCAAGCAAGAGGCGCTGCGGGAGTGGGTCGCCGCCGCTTGTGACGACATTGCAGGCCGGCTGTGGTCAGGCGAGTGCTTGCGCTTCCTCTTCGCCCGGAACGAGCTTGCGGTTCCGGTGCTTCCGCCGCCTCCACTGCTCAAAGACCTCCTCCTCAAAGGTGTGTTGGATGTTGATCCCTATGACTACGAGAGACTACCAGACCACGCCCCTGCATCGTTCTGGGACGGGTATGCTTTTCTCCCAGATGGCGAGACGGATGAAATCAGGAAGCAACGCCTCGGAGCTAACTTGATGTCCTTCATAGGCCGCCTCTGGCCGTGCCGCACGATGCTGCTCTACGCCCAACGCGACTACATCAAGAAGCGGTTCGTATCCTTCGGTCAATGGGAGCTGACCCTCAAGGACACCAACTGTCCATGGGACTGGGACCACATCTACCCTTCGGCCAGCGGACTTCACAATGTGGATAAGGTTTACCGACACTGGCACAACACGATCGGCAACCTGCGGGTCGAGGGCCTATCCGAAAACCGCCGGGATGGCTGCAACACGCCG
Source organism: uncultured Prosthecobacter sp. (assembly GCA_947523045.1). Lineage (GTDB taxonomy): Bacteria > Verrucomicrobiota > Verrucomicrobiia > Verrucomicrobiales > Verrucomicrobiaceae > Prosthecobacter. The sequence goes on along the minus strand of CANNUR010000076.1, from coordinate 752 downwards.
ACGGACAAGCTGGTGTTGGCGGACGCTGAGGGGACTCCCGGATGGTGGAACAGCGCCATTACTGAGGAGGTCTGGATGGAGATGCGGGCACTGGAATACCGGCACAACGCCATCAAGGACAAGCCCCTGGCCCGGAAGATCTGCGGCATCGTGCTCAAGCGCATGGTCTCGATCTACGAGGAGTGGTACGGGCAGTTGCGAATCGCCCATTTGATGGACGAGATCCGCAACGTCACCTGCGATGTCCAATCTTGTGGTGAATCTGCCGCAACTCCCGAACTCAACACTGAGCCTTCCGATTCACCCACCTGAACCATGTCGAAAACCACCATTAAGACCAACCCTGTCTCTCTGTGCTCAAACAGTGCGCCGATGGCAAAATCCAACTCCCGGATTTCCAGCGTAGCTGGGTTTGGGCTGAGGACCACATCCTCAGCTTGATTGCCTCGATCTCCAGCGCGTTTCCCATAGGGGGTCAGTGTGCAACTGCCTGACAAAACACACTTTGTCCCCCGTGCGGGATCACCCTGACGCCTCCTCGCCTGTATCAGATCCGCTCTTGCCTCGCGGGCGTCCATCCCGCAGAGTGAGTCCCACGGCCGCATGATCGGAACCTCCGCCAGACCGTCTTCCAACGACCTGCCGCCCTGGCTGGCATTCGGGATGTTTGCGGTCTGCTGGCTGACGCTGCTAGGGGGCATGCCCGGTACCCTAAGTCCAACGACCCTCCCCTGGGCGCGGTTCCTGCGCGG
>CANNUR010000075.1 GCA_947523045.1 uncultured Prosthecobacter sp. | reverse complement strand
ACACTGTAACGCTCAACGCGTTGGATTGACGTTGGATACAAAACGGTGCAACATGCCCAATTATGCGTCGCCCCTGGATCAAAATCGAAACCGCCACCCCGGACAAACCGGAAATCTGCGCCATCGCCACCCGCCTGCGGATCGACACCGACAGCGTTGTCGGCAAGCTGGTCCGCCTCTGGTCCTGGGCCGAAGTCAATCGCGTTGATGGGAACGATATTGGCGTTACAAAAGAGTTCATCGACAAGCTGGTAGGGCGCAAGGGATTCGCCGAGGCTTTGGAGGCTGCCGGATGGTTGAAGGCGGTCGGCGAAGCGTTACAATTTCCGAACTTTGAGCGTCACAATGGCAACGCTTCGAAGATCCGGGGTCAGACCGCCAAGCGGGTCGAACGCCATCGCCAACGTCAGCCCAGCTCCAAGGCAGCCTCCGCTGCTGAAACGATCGAGGCAGCAGCACCAATGGCATCGCCAGAGGCCAGCACAGAAAATGCCGAGTTCTGCGTTGAAAACACACAGAGTTCGCTGATTGAGAATGAAGAAGCTATGGAATTTCATTCCTCGATGCAGCCGGATGACGAGTCGGAGGAACTCATTTCGACTAACGACAATATCGTTACAGAAACCGAACAAATCACGACACCTTCGCGGGTCGAAGCGACGGCAGAGGAAGGCGCGGAGGAAGCTGAGTCCAGCGGCAAGTTGCCGCGTTTAACCAGGCGTGCCGTGCGTTTGCCTGCGGATGAGGATCAGCCGATGCTGTTCTGAATTGGCATCGCATCTGTAGCGTGATTATCGTTACATTTGATGGCAGCCTGTGAGCTTGATGTCTGCTTCACGAGCCTGTGGCACCGGCCGTCGCTGACGGCATCTTCGCCCTGCCCCGGGGCTGTTTGGCGGGTTGGAAAACCCTCGGCTGCTGGATGCCGGTGACTTTTTTTTCAGAGCTGCCGCTTGCCGCTTGCGTGGTCGTCGGCCCTGCCGCAAACAGGGCGGGCGCATGAGCGGATTCACCGGCACACTCAACCCCCAGCAACGAGACGCGGCAACCCACATCCACGGCCCGCTGTTAATCCTCGCCGGGGCCGGCACCGGCAAAACCCGCGTCATCACCGCGCGCATCGCCTACATGGTCAATGAGGGCATCCTGCCGGAGCACATCCTGGCGGTCACCTTCACCAACAAGGCCGCCACCGAAATGCGCGAGCGCGTCAAGGACATGGTCCGCGACGGCCTGGGTCGCAAGGTGGTGCTCGGCACCTTCCACGCCTTCTGCGCCCGCCTGCTGCGCGAATTTGCCGCCCATGTCGGCTACAAGCCGAACTTCGTCATCTACAGCCAGTCGGAGCAGATCAGCCTGATGAAGCGGGTGCTGAAGGACCTGCTGGTCAAGGACGAGACGCTCGACCCGCAGGCGGCGCTGGCGAAGATCAGCAAGGCCAAGAACCACACGGAGTCGCTGGGCGACCCCGCAGAGGACCTGTATGCCGCCGTCGCCCAGCGTTATGCCGACGAGATGCGTGCGCTCAACGTCATGGACTTCGACGACCTGCTCTGCCTCGGCGTGCGGCTGCTGGAGGAAAACGCCGACGTGCGCGAGCGCCTGCATGAGCGCCACCGCTTCCTGATGGTCGACGAGTTCCAGGACACGAACTCGCTGCAGATGCGCCTGCTGCGCGCCCTGGTGCCGGCGCCCTACAACGTCTGCGTGGTGGGCGACGATGACCAGTCGATCTACGGCTGGCGCGGGGCCGAGATCACCAACATCACCGAGTTCGAAAACTTCTTCCCCAACCCGACGGTGATCAAGCTGGAGGAGAACTACCGCTCGACGACGCCGATCCTGCACACTGCCAACAGCCTGATCGTCAACAACGCCGGCCGTCGCCCGAAGAAGCTCTGGAGCCGCAACCACGGCAGCGATCCGGTGCGGCTGGTGGCGGTCGAGGACGACAAGGAGGAATCGGAAATGATCGCCCGCGAGATCGAGCGCGCCCATTTCACCCTGCGCGAGCCCTTTGAGTCCTTCGCCGTGCTGTTCCGCACCAACGACCAGAGCCGCATCCTCGAGCAGGCCTTCCGCCAGCACCGCCTGCCCTACCGCGTGGTCGGCGCACGCAGCTTCTTCGACCGCCGCGAGGTGAAGGACATCGTCAGCTACCTGACGGTGGCGCACAACCCGCATGACGACATCGCCCTGCTGCGCGTGCTCAACACGCCGACGCGCGGGATCGGCAACGCCACCGCCGAGCTGGCGCGCGAACGCTCGATGGAGCGCGGCGGCAGCGTCTGGGTGGCGCTGTGCGACGAGGATTTCCTGCGCCAGATCCCGGAAAAGTCGCGAACCGCGGTGCGCGGCTTCACCGCCCTGATCAACAAGTTCCATCAATCGGCCCACGCCCAGGGCACCCTGCTGGCGCCGATGGCCGAGGCGCTCATGCTGGAGGTCGGTTACATGGACTACCTGAAAAAGCTGGCGAAGAAGCCCGAGGACATGCAGGGCTGGGAAAACGGCCTCAAGGGCCTGATGACCCAGATCAGCAACTACGACGAGCGCAACCGCAAGGACGGCCTTGGTGGTTTCCTCGACGAGATCTCGCTCAACGACGAGCGCGAGGACAAGGACGACATCGAAAAGAAAAAGGGCGTCTGCCTGATCACCCTGCACGCCAGCAAGGGCCTGGAATTCCCGATCGTCTACCTGCCCGGCCTGGAAAAGGGCATCCTACCGCACAAGCGCAGCTACGACGAGGGCCGGCTCGACGAGGAGCGCCGCCTGTTCTACGTCGGCATCACCCGCGCCCAGAAGAAGCTGACGATGTCGTTCGTGCGCAACCGCATGAAGTGGGGGAAAACGCAGAGCGAACTGCCCAGCCCCTTCCTCGACGAGCTGGACCGCACCTACGTGGAGGAGCTCGACTACACCAAGCACATGAAGGAGCAGGTGTCGGTCGAGGAAACCGGCAACTTCTTTGCCGGCCTCAAGGCGATGCTGGCGGAGGAGTGAGGCGCACCTCCAGCCAGGCCGTGTCCGGCGTGAACGCCTCCGGCACCCACGCCGCCAGCGGCAGGGCCGCCGGCAGCAGGACAAAATCCCCCGCCCCGAGCCGAACGCCGCCGAAGCTCGCTTCGCCCCGCGTCAGCGCCAGCACCCGGGCCTCGCCCGGCACGCCGACGGCGCGACCCGCGGCCGGCAACCCCAGCCAGACCTCGAAGTGCTCGCAGGCGACGATCCGGCCTTCGGCATCCGGCTGCGCCAGCGCCGGTTCGGCATCGTCAAAGCGGATGCTGCGCAGCGACTCGCGCACGTGCAGGGCCCGCGGCCGGCCGTCGAGCCCCAGGCGATTCCAGTCGAACACCCGGTAGGTGGTGTCGCTGTTCTGCTGGATTTCAAAGACGACCAGGCCGGCACCGATCGCATGAATGCGCCCGCTGGGCAGGAACAGGACGTCGCCTGGGCGAGGCTCCAATACGTGCAACAACTCCGCCACACGCCCCTCGGCCAGCGCCTGCTCAAAGGCCGCCTGGCCGACGCCCGCCTTCAACCCTGCATACAGCTTCGCACCCGGCTCGGCGTGGGCCACATACCACATCTCCGTCTTCGGCTCGCCGCCGAGTTCAGCCGCCACCCCGGCGGGCGGATGCACCTGGATCGACAAATCGTCGCAGGCGTCGAGGATTTTCATCAGCAGCGGGTAGCGCGGCGCCGGATGGGCGAGGGCGGCGCTGCCGAACACCTCCCCGCGGTGCCGCGTCCACAGGTCGTGCAGACTGGCGCAGCCGGCGACCGGCTCGCGCAGCAGGCTCTGCGCCTCGGGTCGGTCGCAGAGCTCCCAGGACTCGCCGCAGGGCAGCGCCGCCTCGGGCAGTTGGCGACCGAATCGCGTCTGCAGACGTCGTCCGCCCCAGACGCGGTTCTGGTAGAGGGGCGTGAACAGCAGCGGACGATCCCAGCGCATGCTCCCGGCATTCCATGCCCAAGGCGCCACGGCAAGCAAAACCTCACCGGGGGATCCCGCCGTCGAATCATCCTAGGAAACCAACAGGCATGCGCGTTGTTCCACCACATCCCGCCATGAAGCTCCCCGCCCTCCTCCTCGCCCTGGCCAGCCTGCCTGTGCTCGCCCAGCAACCCGCCGCCCCGCAGACCCTGACGCCGGAACAGCTCACCAACGTGCTGAATCAGATCTCCCAGCTGGAGGAACAGATCGCCGCCATGCGTGACGGCCGACTCTCTGCCGCCATGCAGAAAATCCGCGCCGGCGTCGCCAGTCCGCGCGAAGCCCTCAGTCTCTACATGGAGTGCGACAGGATCGTCAACGCCGACCGCAAGGAACTCGACAAGGCTGAAGCGCGCCGGCGCCAGGAAATGATGGAGCGGCGCGAGAAGAACGAAAACGCCGAGGATGACGGCCAATTTTCCCACGCCGTTCAACTGGGACTCAAGTACCTGATCCTGACGCTTGAGGCCAATGAACTCAAGGCCGAGGACAAGGCGGCGATGATTCCCAAACTCCAGGCCTACATCCAGGAACTGGTCGCCAGTGCCCCCAGCCTGCGGGGTCGGTCGCTGCAGTACCTCGCTGGCGCCGTCAGCGACCGCAACCCGATCGTCGACGCCCTCCGCCTCAGCCCCTTCATCAAACCAAAGGAATGGAGTTCACAGGCCATCGACATCGGCAACATGTACAAAAACACGCTGCTGCCCACCGCGGAAAAGTACAAGCCCGAGCTGCTGCCGACCCTCTGGACCGAGCGCATCACTGCGGAAAGCGCCCTGCGCAAGGAGACCATGCCGGCCCCGGAGTATGAACTCTGGCTGCAGGACAACGTGCCGGCCCTGCGCTGGGAGCGTGCCAGTTACCTCGTCGAAAAGGGCCCCTCGAAAATCAACGCCCTGGCCGACATGCTCACCCTCATCAAGGAATTCCCCGGCCATGCCGACGCTCCTGGCTGGCTGACCGAGTTGCGCAGCGCCCTCAACGAGGCTGCTCCCGCCGCCCCCAGTGCGAACCTGCCTCAGCAGTGACGCCATGGTCAGCGGCCTGCTCTCCAGCTTCCGCCATGCCCTGCGCGGCATCGCCACCAGCCTGCGCCACCAGCGCAACCTGCGCATCCATGCCGCAGCCACGGTCGCCGTCCTCAGCCTCGGCCTGGCGACCGGCCTGCCCGACTGGAAATGGGGCGCCCTCTGGCTCGCCATCGGCCTGGTCTGGAGCGCCGAACTGCTCAACACCGCCATCGAGGGCCTCTGCGACCTTGTCCAACCCGCGCATGACGAGCGTGTGCGCCGCATCAAGGACGCCGCCGCCGGTGCCGTGCTGATCGCCGCCCTCGCGGCGGCGGTGGTCGGCGTCGCGGTTTTTCTCTGACTCGCCCGCCCCGGGGTCGACCCCCCCCCCACCTTTCATTTGAATCTGAAATTTCAAGCCGCGGACGACTGCGCACCGGGCTGGACAAAACCGCGCCGCCGTGCAAGCTGGCGGCTCTATGCCTGAGTTTCGCCCCCTGACGCCCGTCGTCTTCTCCCTCGCCCTGCTCGCCGGCCCCGCCGCCGCGGCCAAGGTCGACTTCGCCACACAGGTCAAGCCCATCCTCGAGTCCGCCTGCACCCACTGCCACGGCGCCGACAAAGACAAGGGCGACTTCCGTCTGCACACCCTGGAAGATCTCAAGAAAGGCAACGACAACGGCCCCGGCCTGGTGCCCGGCGATCCCGCCAAGTCCTCGCTCTACACGACGCTCATCCTGCCGGCCGATGACGACATGGTCATGCCGCCCGCCAAGGAAGGCCTGCTCGACAAGTCGCAGATCGAAGTCATCAAGGCCTGGATTGAGCAGGGGGCCGACTGGCCCGCGGGCACGGTGCTCGAGGTCAAGCCGCGCAACGACTTCGTCAAGAACGTCCAGCCCATCCTCGAGCAGAACTGCGTCTCCTGCCACAACCCCGAGAAGGACAAGGGCGGCTGGATCCTCAGCAGCAAGAAGGAAGCCTTCGAAACCGGTGACAACGCCCCCAACATCGTCGCCTTCGACGCCGCCAAGAGCGCGCTCTACACCCTCACCGCCCTCGCCGAGGACGATGACGACCTCATGCCGCCCGCCAAGAGCGGCGGCCCGCTGAAGAAGGACGAGATCGCCATCCTCAAGTCCTGGATCGAGCAGGGCGCCGTCTGGCCCGAAGACGTCAAGCTCACCGCCAAGGAAAAGTCGGCGGTGGCCACCAACAACCCGGACGACCTCGAGCTGGTCAAAAAAATCCACGCCTTCATCGTCGCCACCTCCAAGGAAAAGGCCGAGGCCGAGATGAAGTCCTATGACACCCAGGTCCCCAAGACCGGCGTCGCTTACTCGATGGTCGCCATCAAGGGCGGCGAAGTCCTGCTCGGCAGCCCCGACAAGGAAGCCGGCCGCATCGATGATGAAGGCCCGCAGGTGAAGATCCAGATCAAACCCTTCTGGATGGGCAAGCATGAGATCACCTGGGACGAGTACGAACCCTTCCAGCTCACCGCCGAAGGCCGCAACAAGGACGGCAGCCGCAAGGTCTGGTCGCCCACCGACAAGCCCGAGGACCTCATCTCCCAGCCGACCCCGCCCTACCAGCCCATGGACTTCGGCATGGGCCGCAACGGCTTCCCCGCCATCTGCATGACCCAGCATGCCGCCAACAAGTACTGCCAGTGGCTGAGCGCCCAGACCGGCCACTTCTACCGCCTGCCGACCGAGGCCGAATGGGAATACGCCGCCCGCGCCGGCACCACCACCGCCTACTTCTTCGGCGACGATCCCGCCCAGCTCGGCGAGTACGCCTGGTATTTCGAAAACGCCGCCAACTTCCAATACAGCCAGGTCGGCAAGAAGAAGCCCAACCCCTGGGGCCTCTACGACATCTACGGCAACGTCTGCGAATGGACGCTCGACCAATATCTGCCCGACGGCTACCAGCAGCTCGCCGCGCTCGGCGTCGGCAACAAGTGGATCCCCTCCAAGACTCCCTACCCGCACGTCGCCCGCGGCGGTCACTACGATGACGATCCGGAAATGCTGCGCAGCGCCGCCCGCCGCGCCTCGGAGCCCGGCTGGAAACAGCAGGACCCGCAGTTGCCCAAGAGCATCTGGTACCTGACCGACGCCACCTGGCTCGGCTTCCGCATCGTTCGCCCGCTGGAAATCCCGACGGTCGAAGAGATGTTCGCCGCTTGGAACAACGGCGTCGCCCGCGAATAAACAGGCCATCCCCTCTCCCCCGGCCCGGCGCCCTGCGCTGGGCCGGGTTTTTTGTGCCGTCACACCCGCGGCCGACCCGGTCTTGCATGCAGCGGCTTTGCAGGCAGGTTGGCCGCATGACCGCCCGGATCTTTTCGACCGCCTGCTGCGGCCTCGTCGCCGCCCAGCTGCTCTGCCCCACCCAGCTGCCGGCACAAGCACGCGCCGCCCCGCGCACGGTCGAGGCCGGCCTCGAAACCGCCGTGCAATGGCGCTGGCAGGTCGCCACCTCCGATCCCGCCATCTGGGGCTGGCGCCTGGCCGATGATCCCAGTGGCAGCGCCGCCCCCGGTGGCCAAACCCTCGCCCGCCCGCCGGAAAATCCGAGCCAGCACACCGTCGGCCGGGGCGACTCCCTCTACGCCATCAGCCGTCGCTACGGCCTGACCGTCGAACAACTCCAGCTCGCCAACGAGCTGAAGTCGGAGATGATCCACCCCGGCCAGGTGCTGCGCATCCCAACCATGGCCGAACTGCGCGCCCTGCAGCCTCCGCCGCCTCCCCCCAAGCCCGGTCAAGCCTCGCCCGCCCCGAAGAAGGCCCCGGAACGGCAACTGCCGCAGGTGGCGCGCGCCAGCGCCCGCGTCGTTCTGCTGCAGGCCTACCTCGATCGCCAGGGCTTCTCCACCGGCCCCATCGATGGCCAGGAAGGCATGATGTTCGATGCCGCCCTCACGGCCTACGAGGCCGAGCACCCCGGCGAACTCACCTTTGACGCCGGTCGCAAACCCGCCGCACTCGAGGCCATGGGCGAGGCCTTCACCGACTACGTGCTCAAGTACGAAGACCTGCGCTGGATCAACCCGCCAGCCCCCGTCGACAAAAGCCGCGGCAAATCCACCAGCCCCCCGCCCGAGCCCACCTGGGAAAACCTCACCGCCGTCCCCTTCCTCGCCTACCGCAGCGCCTGGGAATTTGTCGCCGAACGCTTCCACTGCTCGGAATCCTTCCTGCGTCGCATCAACCCCGGCGTGAAGAATCCCGAGCGACCCGGCAGCGTCTTCCTCGTGCCCAACGTCGCCCCCTTCGAGATCGAAAACGCCCTCGCCGAACCCATCCGCCCGCGCCCCGATCCCGCCGCACCCGTGACCGCCACCATCATCGGCGGCACCCGCCTGGAGATCCGCCTGCACGAACGTCTCATCGCCCGCCTACCCGTCTCCGCCGCCCGTCCCGGCCTGCGCGGCCGCGGCACCTGGAAAGTGCTCGGCACCGTGCCGCGTCCGCGCCTCATCAGCACCGGCGAACCCTCCGACGCCAAAAAGGGCGCCCCGCCGCCGCCCGCCCCCGAACTCGTCCTACCCCCCGGCCCCAACAACCCCGCCGGCCTGCTCTGGCTGCACCTCGCCAAGAGCGGCAGCGACACCCCCCTGCCCTACGGCCTGCATGGCACCAGCATCCCCGGCTACCTCAACCGCCAGGAAAGCGTCGGCGGCTTCCGCATGACCAACTGGGACATCGTCCGCACCGCCCGCCTGCTGCCGGAAGGCACGGAACTGAAGTGGCAGTGACCCGCGAGCACAGAGCACAGAGCGTGGAGCCAGAATAGGGCGAGTGACCTTCGGCACACTCGCGCTCCGCAAGATCGCCTTGGCCGCAAAGGAACGCAAAGAGCGCAAAACCCAGAGTCTGCCTTTGTGATCCTTGCGATCCTTTGCGACTGAAACGGTTCCTTGGAGCGCGCGCATGGTGCAGCCTGCTGGAGTGTAGCCATCACACTCCGTGTGATGATTCCTCCTGCGCCTCACACGGAGTGTGAGGACTACTTTAAAACCCAGAGCGAGAGGCCTTCGACACACGCGCGCTCCGCCAGAACGCGGGATCGGAACGTGCAGCATGCCATGCGCTCCCTCCCTGCCTGCGCCCTCCGGCTCACTGGCCCGACGACTCCACCTCGAAGTAGTCATCCTCCGCGATGTCGGGGATGCCGACCACCAGCACGCGCATCTGCCCACGCGCGCCGTGCACCACGCCGGGCGGAATGTGGACCAGCGACCCCTTCGCCACCGGCTGGACCACACCGTCGAGCAGCACCTCCCCCGAACCTTCGAGCACGTAATACAACTCGGTCGAACGCTTGTGGTAATGCGGCTTGGCACCGTCGATGTCCACCGCGTGCGCCCAGGCTGCGGGTGCGAGTTCGGTGTCCTCCCGGCTGATCAGGCGGTCGCGCCAGCCGCAGGTGCTGCGCTCGCGCGGGGTGTGACCTTCATGACGGATGAGCAGGGGTCCAGACATGCACAAGGAACGTTCCTTGTTCCTTGTTCCCTCATCCCTCATTGACTTCCGCCCCGGCCCGCCAAGGGTGGCCGGCCCATGCGTCTTCGTTCCTTCCAAGGTCTTGTCCCTGCCCCCCAGCACGCCGCCGCCGTCGCCGCCGTGCCCTACGATGTCGTCAACCGCGAGGAGGCCCACGCTCTCGCCAAGGACAATCCGATCAACCTGCTGCATGTCGACCGCGCGGAGATCGACCTGCCGACCGAGGTGGATCCCTACTCGCCCGCCGTCTATGCCCAGGCGCGCGCCACCTTTGAAAAGCTGCAGGCCGACGGCGTGCTCGTCCGCGAGGAAGCCCCCTGCCTGTACCTGTACCGCCAGACGATTGGCAACCACAGCCAGACCGGCCTGGTCGGTGTCTGCCACACCGAGGACTACGAGCAGGACCTGATCAAGAAGCACGAGAAGACCCGCCAGGACAAGGAGGACGACCGTACCCGCCTGGTTGACAGCCTCGGCGCCAACACCGGCCCGATCTTCCTCACCTACCGCGGCCAGGAAACGATCGACCGCACCATCGCCGACCACATGGCGGCGAATCCGGCCCAGCACGATTTCTCCGCGCTGGATGGCGTTCGCCACCAGGTCTGGCGCCTGCCGGCCTGTGTGACGGCCGAGCTGGAGGAAGCCTTTGCCCGCCTCGTGCCCGCCGCCTACGTGGCCGACGGCCATCACCGTGCCGCCAGTGCCTGGCGGGTCAGCCGCCTGCGCCGCGAGCAGAACCCGGCCCACCGCGGCGATGAGGACTACAACTGGTTCCTCTGCGTGCTTTTCCCGGGCAACGAACTCAGCATCCTGCCCTACAACCGCGCGGTGAAGGACCTCAACGGCCGCAGCCCGGAAGCCTTCCTCGAAGAGGTCGGCCGCATCTTCCAGATCTCACCCGCCACCGACAAGGCCCCCAACCAGCCGGGCCACGCCCGCATGTATCTCGGCGGCCAGTGGTACGCGCTGCAGTGGCAGCCGGCGCCCGATGCCAGCCCGATCGACGTGCTCGACGTCAGCATCCTGCAGGACCGCCTGCTGCAGCCGGTGCTCGGCATCGACGATCCGCGAACCAGCAAGCGCATCGATTTCATCGGCGGCATCCGCGGCACGGCCGAACTGGAGAAGCTGGTCGACAGCGGCGAACACGCGGTCGCCTTCAGCCTCTACCCGGTGACGGTCGACCAGCTCATGGCCATCGCCGACGCCGGCCAGATCATGCCGCCGAAGAGCACCTGGTTCGAGCCGAAGCTGCGCTCCGGCCTGTTCATCCACACGTTCTGATTCGCCTCCCCGCGCCGACGCCCTCAGGGCGTCGGTCGCAGGTCGAAGCAGGCGAGCTTTTCCTTCTGGCGAACGATCAGGCGTCCGTTGCTGAGCGCCGGCGAGGTGCAGCCCATGCCGTCGATGCGCAGGCGCGCCAGGGTTTCGTACTGGTCGGGCTTGGCGCGCAGCACGCGCAGGTGGGAACCGTTGTTTTCATACACGAGCACCTTGCCATCGGCCAGGATCGGCGAGGTGATCGTGCTGTTCACCTCGTTCTCCAGCCAGGTGATCTTGCCGGTGGCCAGCTCAACGCACTGGTGCTTGCCGCCGCAGGTGAGGTAGACGTGATCCTCGTGCAGGATCGGGCTGCCGCTGTAGCGCACCGTCACCCAGAAGTGCGACCACACCGGCTTGGGCGCGCCCTCCTTCTGATACTGGTAGGCGCGCAGGCCGACATCCTTGGCGCCGCTGTAGATGACCAGCCAGTCGCCCTGGCTGACCGGGGTCGACTGACCGCCGCCCTCGACCGTCCAGCGCACCTCGCCGCTGTCCGGGGCGAGGCCATGCAGGCTGTTGTTGCCAACCACCAGGAGCACGGGCGGACCGGAGGCCGGGCGCCACCAGGCCGGGCTGCCAGTGTTGCCGCGCGCGGCTTTCTGTTCCCACAGCAGCTTGCCGTCCTTTGCAGCAAAGGCCTGCGCATGGCCCGCCGCCATGAACACCGTGCCATCGACCACCAGCGGCGAGGCCGCCGGACCACCCGACGGCAGCGCCGCCTTCCAGCGCAGCTTGCCGTCCTCGGCGCCGACGCAGTACAGATGCGTGCTGCCGGCAAAATAGGCCTGGCCGTCCATGACCGCCGCGGTGCTGCTGGAACTGCGCCCCGTGGGCTTGCCTTCCTGCTCGAACTTCCACACTTCCTTGCCGGTGTTGAGATCCAGGCAGACCAGCACGTCCTTGGCGACCTTCACTGTGTTGGGCACGGCGGCAAGCAGCTTCTCCTTGAGCGGCTCACTGAGCTTCTCCTCGTCCATCCAGCGACGCAGTTCCTCGGCGCTGGCAAAGGGTTTGCCCTGGCGCTTGGAAACCTTGTCGAGTTCCTCCAGCGGGAAGGCCGTGCGGCCGGCGCGGAAGCGTGAGGCGACCCAGCCGCCGAGGGACACTTTCTCCTTCTCGTTGAGATTCTCCTCGGACCACTGCTTGATCCACTCGTCGAGTCTCTCGCCGCGCAGGCGCGAGCTCAGTGACAGACGCGCCGCCTCCAGCTTCTCGCGCAGCTCGGGCGAGGTGCCGCGGAAGTTGAGCTGCTGCATGACCTCGCTGTCGATCTCGCGCGCCTCTGACGGCACGCGCTCATGCCAGACCACGGACAGATAGACCCGTTCACCGACGACCACCGGACTGCCGTGACCGCCGTAGTGGTCGCTCGGGATGAAGCCGCTCTCCCAAACCTTCTTCAGGCCGGCCTCGGGGAAGGCCTCAGCGATGGGGGTGGTGTCATTGGAAACACCGTCGCGCGCCGGGCCGCGCCACTGTGGCCAGTCGGCCAGAGCGGGGCTGCTGAGCAGAGCGAGACAGAGGCCGAGGGAGCGGGACGGATTCATGGGTGTGCGACAGGAACGGCACGGCCACCGGCCGCCTTTCGCCGGGTCGCCGACCAACCAGGGCTTACGCATGAAGAGCCCCGAGGAGGTGGAGCCTGAAAGAGGGGTCGAGGGCGGCGCGGCGGCGTTGGCG
>CANNUR010000074.1 GCA_947523045.1 uncultured Prosthecobacter sp. | reverse complement strand
GAAGATGTCGAGCTTGGCCTCGGTGACCGAGACACCGGCCGCCATGGCATGACCGCCGCCGCGGACGATGTGCTCGCGACAGAAATCAATCGCCTCCACCAGGGAAAAACCCGTGATGCTGCGACCGCTGCCCTTGCCCATGCCGTTTTCGTCAAAGGAAAACAGAATGGCCGGCCGATGCGTCAGCCGCGAGATGCGCGAGGCGACAATGCCGACCACCCCGGGATGCCAGTTGCGCGAACCGAGCACGATGGCCGGGACCTGCTCGAGGTCGCCGAGTTCAGCGAGCATGCGCTCGGCCTCGTTGTAGACCTCCAACTCGACCGCCTGACGATCGCGGTTGTGGCTCTCCAGCAGGGCGGCATAGTCGGCGGCCACCGCCGGGTCCTCGGCAAGCAGGAGTTGCAGGGCGGTCGAGGCGGTATCGAGACGGCCGGCGGCATTGAGGCGCGGGCCAAGGCGGAAGCCGACGTGATGGGTCTGAATGAAGCCATCGACCCCGGCGGACTCCTTGAGAGCGCGCAGGCCGATGCGCGGGGTCTCGGCCAGGGCCTCCAGGCCGCGACGAACCAGCAGGCGGTTCTCATCGATCAAGGGCACGAGGTCGGCCACCGTGCCCAGGGCCACCAGATCAAGCGCCTCCTTCAAATCAAACCCCTCGACAAAGCGGGTCTTGAGCAGGGCGTGCGCGACCTTGAAGACCAGGCCGGCGGTGCAGAAGTAGTGGTAGTCCTCGCCCAGCTTGGGGTTGACCAGGGCGATGCAGGGTGGCCGGCCAGTCGGGGCGAGTTCGTGGTGATCGACGATGACGCAGTCGACCCCCTGCTCCTGCAGCCAGGTCAGTTCGCGCACGGAGGTCGTGCCGCAGTCGAGGGCGATGAGCAGGTCGGGCTTGCCGAACTCCTCGAACAGGCGCGCGAAACCGTCGAGGCTGAGGCCATAGCCCTCCTCCATGCGCGACGGCAGGAAGAGGTGGGGCGTGACGCCGTAGGCCTTGAGCGTCAGGAACATGAGCGCCATCGAGGTGACGCCGTCGACATCGTAGTCACCATACAGCGCGACCTTCTGGCCCTCGTCGACCGCACGCAGGATGCGGGCGACGGCGGCCGGCATTTCCGGCAGTAGGTGGGGGTCGCCGAGTCGGGCCAGGCGCGGCACGAGGAACTCGCGCGCCGCCTCGGCGCCGCTGATGCCGCGCTGCAGCAGCAGGGTGGCGAGCAGCGGTGGCACACCGGTGTCGGCCGCCAGCTCGGCGGCACCTGCGGGCACCGGCTTGAGCTGCCACCGGGGCGGTGGCGGGCTGGGCCGGGAACTGTCGGGTGCGGACGCCATGTGCAACCTCCTTGTATGGAGCAGGCTCGTAGGCTAGTCAAAGCCTCGATCCCCTTTCATGACAAACTCCGATCCCTCCCCGCTCGCCGGCCGCCTCTGGCTCGCCGGCATGGGCCTGTTTCTCGCCGCCGCCGGTCTGCTCTTCACCTGGGTGCTGTGGACCGCCTGGCAGCGCGCCGAGGAAACCCGCCGCTGGCCGGCCGTGCCCTGCCGCATTGTCTCCGCCCGCGTCGTCAGCGAACGCCCCACCCCCAACTCCAATCCGGCCCACCGGGCCGAGATCCGCTACGAGTACCGCGTCGGCGACCAGACCTACACCGGCAGCCGGATCAAGCGCGTCGACAGCGCCAGCCAGCACGAGGACAACGCCCGCCGCAAACTCGAGGCCTATCCTGTCGGCAGCGAAACCGTCTGCCACGTCGATCCCGCCGATCCGACGATGGCGGTGCTGCGCCACGATACCCGCGCGGCACTGTACTCGATCTGGTTCCCGCTGCTCTTCGTCGCCGGCGGTGGCGTCATGGCCTGGCGCGCCCTGATCAGTTCGTCCAGGCGTACTCAATCGTGACCCGGCGACCCGCGACCGGCAGACGCAGCTCGTTGCCCACCACCTGCGCGCCGGGAGCACGAATCCACAGCCGGTTTTCAAACTGCCGCGCCGGCACCTGCGCCTTGCCGGCCTCGACGAGGAAACGGCCGTCGGCAGCGGCCTCCAGGCGACCCACCGCTAAGCGCAGCACCGTGCCGGCGGGAGCCTCGGCATCGAGTTCCAGCACGCGGCGCAGTCGACCCTCGGGCCGGGTCCCCTGCCCCTCGGTCTCGTAGTGCTCGCGGATGCGCAGACCGTTCCAGGTGTAAGCGAAAATCGGCTGGCGACGGGCATCGAGCCGGTAGCCCTGCCAGACGTAACCTTCGACTGCCTCCGGCCAGGCCGCGGCGGGGGTCGCCAGGCGGGCCAGCGGCACGCCCGGTGCCGGCTGGACAACGTCGTAGCCCTGGGGCGGTTGGTGCCCGCCACCGCGGCTGTTCCAGTGGCGTGAGGCATCGAGGAAGGCGCCGCGCCAGAGCACGGCAAGGTTCATCGTTTCCGCGTCCCAGGCGAGGTTGAAGCCGCCGGGATAACCGACGCCGAGACCGCGGTTGCCGGCACCGGCGATGAAGTTGCGGTAGACGACCGGCTCGTCCTTCACGACCAGCGGGATCGGTTCGAAGTCCGCCTTCTTTTTGGCGGGCGAGCCCTTCTCCCAATCCTTCGGTTTCCACAGTGACAGCGGTGTGATGTCAAAGGTCGCCCCCTTCCAGGCGGCGAACACGCCGGTTTGCCCCTGGGCCTGGAAGTACTCGAGGCGGAAGGCATGCAGCCCGGCCTCCAGCTTGACCGAGCCCTCGCGGATCTCCACCGGATGAATGCCGTCGTGCTCGACGACCGGACGACCGTCGATGAGTAGGCGCACGCCGTC
This sequence comes from uncultured Prosthecobacter sp., assembly GCA_947523045.1. Taxonomy (GTDB): domain Bacteria; phylum Verrucomicrobiota; class Verrucomicrobiia; order Verrucomicrobiales; family Verrucomicrobiaceae; genus Prosthecobacter. Next base: position 9,822 of record CANNUR010000074.1, on the reverse strand, counting down.
GTCGCCGGCCAGATAAAACCGGTAGTTGCCGGTGCGCGGCGCCTGCAGTTGGCCGGTGTAAACCACCCCGAACTCGTTCTTGTAATCGTCGAGCTTGAGCTGGACGAGGTTGTCCTCCAGCCGCCCCTGGCGATGCGGCTTCAGCTTGCTGAAATCCGGCAGCTTCTGCCAGGCCCCGAGGTAGAGGGCGTAGTGCAGATCCTTGAGCCCACCGCCGAGCGGCAGCACCTTCATCACCCCGCGCATCGTCAGGGCATGGCCGGGAAAGGTGCAGACATAGGGGTAGTCGCCGGGCTTGGCCGGCGCGGTGAAGCGCAGTTCCTCGCTCTGGTGCGGATTGAGCATGGCACTGTGCAGCCAGATGCGCGGATCATCGGGCAACCAGTTGCGCTGGAGTGCCTCGTCAGGCTTCTCCATCTGCTTCAAGGCCATCGCCGCGGTGTCGGTGCCCGGCTGGCAGAACACCAGGTTGTGCGGCAGGTCGTCGCCGTTCTCAAACTCCAGTCGCACCGAGGCTCCGGGACGGACCGTGAAACTCTCCAGGTCGTAGCGCATCTGCGCGGTCATCGTGCGGATCTTCACGGTCTGCACCTCCGCCGACTTCGGGGCCTTCACGGCTGCCGAGGGCTTGGCTTTCACCGACGCCCGCAACGGGCGCAGCCAAATGTTGCGGAAGCGCACCGGGTTGTTGTGGTCCTGCAGAAAGAGGTCGCCGGCCTGCGCCTTGCCGTCGAACTCACGCTGGTACTGCACGAGCACCCCGTTGTGCAGCACGGTGATCCGCGCCTTGCGGGCCGGGCGATCCTGCGTCGCCGGCCGGGCGCGCTCAAAGAAGAGATCGTAACTCTGCCACTCGCCCGGCGGGCGGCTGGCATTCGCGGTCGGCGGGTAGTGCCCATACAACGCCGCGGCCTGGCCGTCGGCATAGGTGTCGTTCTGCCAGGAGTCGAGCACCTGAACCTCGGGGAAGCCGCCGAGAAAGACCCCGCTGTTGCCGCGCCCCTGGCCCTTGCCGACCACCTCTTTCGGGGTCGCCCACTCGAGGTGCAGGTGGCCGTCGCCTTCGAACTTCTCGCGCGTGCGCAGGCCGCCGCTCTTGGGCGTGATCTCCAGGCAGCCGTCGACCACCTTCCAGCGCGGCGCCTCGTCCGCGGGCGCGTCCTTGCGCGGCTCGCCCCGCCACTTCGACAGATCTTTGCCATCAAACAGCACGATCGCGTCGGCGGGCGGCGGTGCCGGCTTGAACGCAGGCGGTGTCACCACGGGCGGGCGCGGCCGCTGCAGGTCGTGCGCACGCCAGAGGCCGCCGGGGGTGAAGGGCTGCGGCTTCTTTTCCTGGGCCGTGGCTAGGCCGGCGGTGCCGAGGACGAGCAAAAGGCGTGGGAGCGAAAGCATGGGGAAAACGGGATGAGGCGTCAGGCGTCGCCGCGGTAGGCGCGCGCCAGCAGGGTCACCGGCTGGGTCACCTCGCCCTCGGCGCCGAGGCCGGCGGCGAGCTGGAGATGGCAGCCCGGGTTGGCGGTGGCGACGACCTTCACGCCGGTGGCGCGGACGTGGCCGAGCTTGCGCTCCAGGAGTTTGGCCGATTGCTCGGGCTGGGTGATGTTGTAGATGCCGGCGCTGCCGCAGCACCAGTTGCTTTCCGGCAGCTCGGTGAGCTTGAGGCCGGGAATGGCCTGCAGCACCTGGCGCGGCTGACTGCAGATTTTCTGGCCATGGCAGAGGTGGCAGCTCTCGTGATAGGTGACCTCGGCAAGGCCGGCATCGTGTTCCGGCGGCCGGATGCCGATCTGCACCAGCCACTCGTGGATGTCGCGCACCTTGCTGTCCCAGCGCCGCGCACGCGCTGCGTAGATCGGGTCGTCGTGCAGCAGGTGGCCGTAGCTTTTCAGGTGCGAACCGCAGCCACCGGCATTGGTGATGATCGCGTCAACCGCCTCAAGATCAAAGGCATCGATCTGCCGGCGCGCCAGCTCGCGCGCCGCCTCGACCGCGCCATTGTGGGCATGCAGCGAGCCGCAGCAGAACTGCGCGCGCGGCGTCACCACCTCGCAGCCGTTGGCGAGCAGGACGTCGGCGGTGTCGCGGTTGATGTTGGAAAAGGCCAGGTCCTGGACGCAGCCGGTGAGCAGACCGACCCGGAACCGCGGCTGGACCGGGGTTTCGACCGGCTCAATCAGGGCATCGGAAAAGGCCGGCGCCATGCGCGGGGTCTGCGGTTCCAACTCGCGCAGACGGCGCGGCAGCAGGCCGAAGAAGCGGTGGCGGCGCAGGAACAGGTCGAGCCCCGTGCGCTGCCAGAGCCGCAGACCCCAGCCGGCCAGGCGCAGCAGGCGCGGGTGCAGGAACAGCACCTCCAGGGTCAGCCAACGCCAGAAATCGCGCTCAGCCCCCTGGGCCACGCCGGTGCGCTCCACCTCGGCGCGCGCGGTTTCAAACAGCTCCGCGTACTTCACCCCGGCCGGACAGGCGGTCTGGCAGGCCAGGCAGCCGAGGCAGTAGTACATCTCGTCGGCAAACTCGCGGCTCACCTCCAGATCGCCGTCGGCGATGGCGCGCATCAGGGCGATGCGCCCGCGCGGGCTGTTGCGCTCGCGCTTTGTCTCGACGTAGGTCGGACAGGTCGGCAGGCACATGCCGCAGTGCATGCACTGCTGAAGCACGGAGTAGTCGAGGGATTGGAGCAGGTTCACGGAGAGGAGAAAGCGCGTGCCCACGGACAAGTCTTGCGCACGCGGCTGCCATCAAAGCCGCATCCTCCAGCTTGCGCAAGACGCGCGGCGCGCAAGATTGTCCCATGCGGACTCTGGCCATCGGAGACATCCACGGCTGCTCAACCGCCCTGCGGACGCTGCTGGATGCCGTGCAGCCCGGGGCGGAGGATCGGCTTGTCACCCTCGGCGACTACATCGACCGCGGCCCGGACAGCCGCGGCGTCATCGATATACTGATCGAGCTGGAAAGCCGCACCCGCTTGGTGGCTCTCACCGGCAACCACGAGATCCTTCTCTTTGAAGCCTTGGCGGGCGCGGTCAGTCTGGCCGACTGGGAGGCGATCGGCGGTCGCCAAACCCTGCGTTCCTACGGCGGCTCGGCGCTGACGCCCGACCTGATTCCCGAGGCCCACCGCGAGTTCCTGGGCGAGCGCTGCCAGCGCCTGCACGAGACCGCCACCCACATCTTCGTGCACGCCAACCTCAACGCCATGCTGCCGCTTGCGGAACAGAGCGACGACTGGCTGTTCTGGACGCGCTTCGCTGATGCCTATCCGCATGTCTCCGGCAAAACCATGATCTGCGGCCACACCGCCCAGCACAGCGGCCTGCCGGCACGGCTGCCCCAGGCGCTCTGCATCGACACCCGGGTGTACCATCCCGACGGCTGGTTGACCTGCCTGGATGTTGAAGCCGGCACCTTCACCCAGGCCAACGAACGCGGTCAGCTGCGCCGGCTCACTCTGGCCGAACTCGGCTGATCGCGGAAACTTGCTGGATCGCCACGGCGAAGACCGGGACAAATCCGCCCTGCAACGGGCGTTATCTTGGCTTCCCATGCCCCGCTTCGCCCCCCTGCTGCTCACCTGCCTTCTGTTCGGCTCCCTGCTGTCTGCCGCCGACTGGCCGCAATGGCGCTTCGACGCCGCCCGCAGCGCCAGCTCGGCCGGAGATCTGCCCGACCGCCTGCAACCGGCCTGGGAACGCCGGCTCGGCGAGCGCGAGCCGGTCTGGGACGACCCGCTCAATCACGACCTCATGCCCTACGACCGGATCTTCGAACCGGTCGCGGCGGATGGCCGGCTCTACGTCGGATTCAACGACCGCGACAAGGTCGTCGCCTACGACCTCGCCACCGGCAAGGAAGTCTGGACCGCCTTCGCCGGCGGCCCGGTGCGACTGCCTCCGGTCTGGCACGACGGCAAAGTGTTCTTCGCCAGCGACGACGGCCATCTGCACTGCGTCGATGCCGCCACCGGCGCGCCGGTGTGGTCGTTCCGCGGCGCACCTTCGGCACGCAAGGCCCTGGGCAACCGTCGCCTCATCTCCGCCTGGCCGGCGCGCGGCGGTCCGGTGATTCGCGACGGCCGGGTCTATTTCGCCGCCAGCATCTGGCCCTTCATGGGCACCTTCCTGCACGCCCTCGACGCCGCCACCGGCAAGGTCGTCTGGGTGAACGACGGCACCGGCGCCGACTTCATCAAGCAACCCCACAGCGCCGCTTCCTTCGCCGGCGTGGCGCCACAGGGCGCGCTGGTGGCCACGGCCGACCGCCTGCTCGTGCCTGGAGGCCGCTCGGTGCCTGCAGCCTTCGATCGCGCCACCGGCGCGCTTCAATACTTCCACCTCAACGATGGCGGCAAGGGCAACGGCGGCTCCTTCGTCATCGCCGGCCCGAAGCGCTTCTACGTGCACACCCGCGAACGCGGCGTGCGCGACTACGACCTGGCCAGCGGCGAACAGGGCGACCTGACCCTCAACGAACCGGTCATCGAGGGCAACCTGCTCTACACCGCCGCCCGGACCAAGGAGAGCAAACCCGTCGTGCGTGTGCTGACGACCGAGGGCAAAACCCGCTGGGAGGTGGCTGTCGATGCCTCCGGCGATCTGATTCGTGCCGGTCGCCGGCTCTACGCCGCCGGCGGCGGCCAACTCAGTGCCATCGAGCTTTCAGCCGATGGCGTTCAAGCACGCGTCGCCTGGACCCAGCCCGTGCCCAAGGATGTGCAACGCCTGCTCGCCGCCCACGACCGACTGATCGCCGTCACGAGCGACGGCCGCCTGCTGATCTTTGCCGAAAAACCCGGCCCAGGTGTACTGGCCGAAACCCCGGCCACCGCCCCCGAGGCACCGGAAACGCCGCGCGCCACCGCCCAACGCCTGCTGGCCTCGGTCGAGGATCCGGGCGGCTACGGCCTGATCTACGGCGTGCCGGACAAGGACCTGCTCAACGCCCTGCTGGCGGCCTCGTCGATGCAGTTCACCGTCGTCACCGACGACACCGCTCAGGTCGATGCCCTGCGCCGTGACTACGACGCGCGCGGCCTGCACGGCAAGCGCGTGAGTTTCCACCTCGGCGATCCGCTCGCCTTCGAAGCCCCGCCTTTCATCGCACCGCTCGTCATCGCCGCCGGCCCCGTGCTGGAACGCCTGCGTCGCGAACCCGCGCAGTTGCAGGCCGCCTATGCTTCAGTGCGTCCCTACGGCGGCCGACTGGCCCTGCTCGACAGCGCCGACGACTGGGCCGCGCTGGCCCGGACTGCCGGCCTGGAAAACGCCGAGGTGAGCACCACGGACGGGGTCACCTTCATCACCCGCACCGGCGCGCTGGTGGGCTCGGCGGACTGGACGCATCAGTATGGCGACATCGCCAACACCGTGAAGTCCGACGACCGCCGGGTGCGCGCGCCGCTGGGCGTGCTCTGGTTCGGCGGCAACTCCAACCTCGATGTCCTGCCCCGCCACGGCCACGGCCCGCCCGAGCAGGTGATCGGCGGTCGGCTTTACATTCAGGGCATGAACAGCCTCAGCGCGCGCGACGTGTACACCGGCCGCGTGCTCTGGAAGCACGACTTCGGCGACCTCGGCACCTTCGGCATCTACTACAACGAGACCTATGCCGACACCCCGCTGAGCACGGAGTACAACCAGAAACACATTCCCGGCGCCAACGGCCGCGGCACCAACTTCGTCGCCACCGGGGACCGCGTCTACGTCGCCCTGCGCGGCGAATGCCAGGTGCTCGACGCCCGCACTGGCCGACTCCAGCAGACGATCCGCCTGCGCGACAACCGCAAGGACCCGGCCCAATGGGCCTTCATCGGCGTTTATGAAAACCTGCTGTTCGCCGGCGACGACTTCGCTCACTTCAGCCTGCGCCTTGGCGGCGCCAAGAGCCGCAAGGAATCGACGATCGAGGACTACTCGGCCAGCGCCGGTCTCGCCGCCTTTGACCGCCACACCGGCAAGCCGCTCTGGCGGGTCAAGGCGCGGCACAGCTTCCTGCACAACGCCATCGTCGCCGGCAACGGCCGCATCTACTGCATCGACAAGCTGACCAAGCACGCCGAGGACCTGCTCAAGCGACGAGGCCGCGACCTGCCCAAGGACTACCGCATCGTCGCCCTCGACGCCCGCACCGGCAAGGTCGTCTGGGAGGAAACCCGTGATGTCTTCGGCACCTGGCTCGGTTACTCCGCCAAACGCGACCTGCTGCTGCAGGCCGGCGCCAAGGCCAGCGACCGCCTGTCGTCCGAAGTCGGCGAGGGCATGGCCGTGTATGCGGGCGCCACCGGCCAGCGACGCTGGGCCGACCTCAAGCGCGCCCACACCGGGCCGTGCATCCTGCACAACGACCTCATCCTCACCGGTGCCAACTCCTACGCCAGCTCCGGCGGCGCCTTCAGCCTGCTCACCGGCGAGCCGCACCTCGTGCTCAACCCGCTGACCGGCAAAAAGGAGCCCTGGCGGCTCAACCGCACCTACGGCTGCAACACCATCATCGCCAGCGAGCACCTGCTCACCTACCGCAGTGGCGCCGCCGGCTTCTACGACCTGGAGAGCATGAGCGGCACCAGCAGCCTCGGCGGTTTCAAGTCGGGCTGCACCTCGAACCTGGTCGTCGCCAACGGCGTGCTCAACGCGCCCGATTACACGCGCACCTGCAGCTGCGGTTACCAGAACCAGACCTCGCTCGCCCTCATCCCGATGGCGGATGTCGAGATGTGGACCTACAGCCAGTTCGGCCTCGACGGCAAGCACGGCGACCGCGTGCAGCGCGTTGGCATCAATTTTGGCGCGCCCGGCAACCGGCGCGCCGCGGACGGCACGCTCTGGCTCGAGCACCCGCATGCCGGCGACGGCAATGCGCCGCAGATCGGCGTCGAGGGTCTGGCGGAAACCGCCACCTACTTCCGCCGCCACAGCTCGCAGGCCGGTCCCGGCGCCAGCCCGCCCTGGATCGCCGCCTCCGGCCTCACCGGCGAGGGCGAAATCGTTCTGACGCCGTCCCTGCGCCGGCCGCTGCTGGTCAAGCCGGTCAAAAAGGCCAGCGATGACGACGAAAAATCCGGCAAGGCACCGCCGCCGGAACCGCCCGTGCAGGAACCCCTGCGCCGGGTCGACTTCCCCGCCCTGCCGCACACGGTGCGCCTGCATTTCGCCGAACCCGGCGGCCTCGCACCCGGCGCCCGCGTGTTCCATGTCGCCCTCCAAGGCAAGACGGTACTAGAGAACTTCGACCCCGCCCGCGAGGCCCCCGGGGGCACGCTGGTGCGCGAATTTCGCGGCATCCCGGTCGGCGCCGAACTGCGCGTCCGACTCACCGCCGTGCCCGGTTCCCAGGCGCCGCCGGTGCTGTGCGGCATCGAGTTTGCCGCCGAGCCCACGGGCGCGGAATGAGCCGAATCGGCCTGAGAACAGGGATTGACGGCGGGGCCGCGACCCGTTAGGGAAGCGCTCTACCCATACATGGCCGCCGCTCCGGAATCCCGCATCCTGCTTGTCGACACCGACCCCGACTTCCTGGCTTGGGCCGCTGGACACTTGAAGGCGCCCAACGTCGTCATTGCCACCGCCGAACGCGCCGAGGAAGCAGTCGCCCTCTATCAAAGCACCCCCCAGGACCTCGTCCTGGCCGAGGTGCGCCTGCCTGGCACCTCCGGCATCGAGCTGCTCAAGCGCCTGCGCCAGAACGATCCGAATGCCATGGTGATCCTCTTCACCGGCATCGCCAGCACCAGCCATGTCATTGAGGCGATGCGCCTCGGCGCCTACGACGTGCTCGGCAAGGAGCGCCTGACCTACGAACTGCGCACCGCGGTCGAAACCGCCCTGCGCTCGACCGAGGCCCGCCGCGCCACCCGCGCCCAGGTGACGGAAACGCCGGTTGATTCCCTGCAGGAAACCATCATCGGTCGCTCGCCGGCGATGCAGGAGGTGTTCAAGATGATCGGCCGCGTCGCCCGCTCCGATGCCCCCGTGATGATCACCGGCGAGAGCGGCAGCGGCAAGGAACTCGTCGCGCGCGCCATCCACAAGTTCAGCGCGCGTGCCCAGAAGGACTTCGTCGGCATCAACATTACCTCGATCCCCGACAACCTCATGGAGAGCGAGCTGTTCGGCCATGAGAAGGGCAGCTTCACCGGCGCGGTCAGCCAGCGCATCGGCCGCTTTGAGCAGTGCGACGGCGGCACGCTTTTCCTCGACGAGATCGGCGACATGCCGCTGGCGGTGCAAAGCAAGCTGCTGCGCGTGCTGCAGGAGGGTGAATTCTGCCGCGTCGGCAGCAACCAGGTGCTCAAGTGCGACGTGCGCATCCTCGCCGCCACCCACAAGGACCTCGAAACCGCGGTCAGCCGCGGCGCCTTCCGCGAGGACCTGTTCTACCGCCTCAACGTCGTGCGCATCCACATCCCGCCGCTGCGCGAACGCCGCGAGGACGTGCGCCTGCTGGCCGACTTCTTCCTGCGCCGCCAGTCGGCACGCCGCCGCGGCATGACCATGCGTTTCACCGAGGATGCCCTGGCCCTGCTCGAGGCCTATGACTGGCCGGGCAACGTCCGCGAGCTGGAAAACACCATCCAGCGCGCCTGCGCCCTGTGCAATTCCGATGTCCTGCTGCCCTCCGACATCCCGCTCGGCAGCACCGGCGCCCGCTTCTCCAACGCCCACCCGGCCAGCACCGTCACGCGCATGCGCGACGCCCTCAGCAGCCTCGTGCAGATCGCCGAGAGCAGCCCGGACATCGAGCTGGTGCCCTGGGTCGAGCGCGAACTCGCGCGCATCGCCCACCGCCACTTCGAGGAGGACGACGAACGCGCAGCCAAATTCCTCGGCATCAGCGCGGCCAGCCTGAAGGCGCACCTGCACCACGCCGAACCCGCCACGGCGAAAAAACCGGCCGCCCGCAAGGCCAAGTAAACCTGCCATGAAGGTCCGCCCGTTCCTGCTCGCCCTGCTCGCAGCCACCGGAACCCAGGCCGCGACCCATGCCGTAAGCGACGACGCCGGACTGAGGACCACCTTGCGCTCGTTGCAACCGGGCGACGTGCTGCGCATCGCCCCAGGCACCTACACCAGCGGCCATCATCTGGAAGGCATCGCCAACCTCACCGTCGAAGGCCTCGATCCCGCCCAGCCGCCGCGTTTTGTCGGTGGCAGCACCGGCTGGCACTTCCGCCGCTGCCCCGGCCTGCGCCTGCGTCACCTCGTCGTCTCCGGCCAGAGCATCAACGGCCTCAACCTCGACGAGGGCGGACCTTCCCAGACCGCCACCACCGGCGTGGTGCTGGAAAACCTGAGCGTCGAAGACATCGGCCCCAAGGGCAACCACGACGGTATCAAGGTGTCCGGCCTCGCGGACCTCGTCATCCGCGGCTGCCACATCACGGGCTGGGGTGGGCAAGGCATCGACCTTGTCGGCTGCCACCGCGTGCGCATCGAAGGCTGCCGCTTCACCGGCAAACCCGGCTTCAGCGCCAGCGCCGGCATCCAGATCAAGGGCGGCAGTTCGGCCGTCACGGTCGAGAACTGCGACTTCGACGACGCCGGTGAACGCCCGCTCAACGTCGGTGGCTCCACCGGCCTGGAGTTCTTCCGCCCGCCCGGTGCCCGGCACGAGGCGAAGGACATCGTCGTGCGCGGCAACCGCATTCGCGGCAGCCTGTGCGCCGCCGCCTTCGTCGGTGTCGATGGCGCCGAGTTCTCCGACAACACCGTGCTGCACCCGCGGCGCTGGATCTTCCGCATGCTCCAGGAGACGCGCGCCGAGGGCTTCACGCCCTGCCGCAATGTCCTCGTGCGCATCAACCGCTTCGTCTTCCGCCGC
>CANNUR010000073.1 GCA_947523045.1 uncultured Prosthecobacter sp. | reverse complement strand
TCGGCGGTGTCAAACACCGACGGGTCGAAGGCCAGGCGGCCGCGCCAGTCTTCCTTTTCCGGCAGTTCATCGAAGGCATAGACTGTCACGCGCACCGGGCGGGGCGAGTGCACGGAACCGAACTCATTGAGGGTGCGGACCTGGCCGAAGTCGTAGACGGCGGTCCGGTACTTTTCATCCGACTCCGGGAATTCAAGGCGGCCCAGACGGACGGCATCGCCGCGTGCGCCGAAGCTTTCCGGGCTGAGGTAGAGCAGGCGACCGCCGCCGATGCCGGTGGCGAAGTTGACGGTGGCGCCGTTGTCAACGTTCTGATTGACCGTGTAGTTGGCGTCGGTGTCCGTGCCGAGCACTTGGAAGCTGCGCAGGATGCCGCCGCGGGTGAGGTCGAAGTCGAGCTTCAGGTAACGCCCCTGAGCGGCGCCGGCGGTCATTTTCACCAGGCGGTCCGCTGGTTGAAAGACATCGCTGTCCACCTGGTTCCAGGCCTTGCCGTCGGCACTCAGGGAGACGGCGACCTTGCCCTCAAGGCCGTCGGAGACGAAGGAGATGTCCTGAATGACCGAGGGCTTGGCCAAACGCAAGGTGGCACTGCTTTTGCCGGCGACCAGGGTCACAGGTTTGAGCGGGTCCGCCAGCACGAGGAAACCGGCCTGGCCGATGCGGCTCGACTCCAGCAGGGTGGTGCCGCTGAACACGGTGTTGATGGGCGTCGGCTTCTTATCGAGGCTCGGCATGCGGTTCCACTTGGCCACGGCTGGAACGGCCAGAAGGCAAGCGGCAAGGAGAAGGCGGTGGGGTTTCATAAAGCGGGATGGGGCGGAAACTAAAAAATGCTCACTCAAATTTAACCGTTCCGGGCAGGGCCTGCAAAGCACTTTTTGCCGGCTAAAGGCTTTTCGCATTGGAACACCTGCCGCGCAGGCGACGTTCAAGGTGCGGGTTTGGCCTCATTTTCGCGCCTTGGTGGCGATGGCTTTGTAATAGCTTTCGATGGCGGCACGGTATTCCGGCGCGGCCTCCGAGCGGGTGGCCTCGCTCAGGTCCGCCGCCATCTTGCCGGGCAGGCGGCCCCAGTCGCCGTCCACCAAGACCAAGGGGGCGCCGATGTCACCTTCGCTGAGTTGCTGGGAGAGGTTGCCGCCTTCGGAGCTGGCTTGGGAGGGCGGGTTCTGGCCCTGGGGCGGGGGAGTCTGGGCGTTTTGTTGGCCCGGCTGTTGCGAGCCAGGGGTCTGCCCTTGATTGCGTTGGTTGGCCATGGCCTGCTGCTGGCTCTGCTGGGCGTCGGCCAGGTTTTGCTGGGCCTGCTGTTGACTGCCGCCCTGCTGCTGTTGCTGCCCGCCCTGCTGCTGCTGGTTGCCCTGCATGGGATGAAGGGTCTGGTCGAGCTGGTCGAGGGCCTGCGCCAGAAGGGCGGCCTGCACCTGCTGGAAGGGGTTGGGTGAAAAGGTCGGCGGCAGGGCGGAAGCAGCGGTTTCCACGGCTTGCGCCGCCTCACTGGCCGTGGTCTGCGCCTGTGGCCCGACCGGCTGCTGTCCGGGCTGGGTGGCGCTGCCCTTGGCGGCCTGGGCCTGTTTCTGCAGGTCGGTGCTCGCCGAGGCGGCCTGGCGTGCGGTCGCCTCCATGCCGAGCCGGCCGGCATGACGGGCCACGCGGGCCAGGTCGTGGGCGGCCTGCTCGGTGGCAAGCCCCAGGTTGCTGGGTTGGGCGGCCTCGGCGGCTACCGCCTGCTCGCTGCCCTGGGCGGTCTGCCTGGCGACCTCGGCCAGGGCCTTCTGCATGGCCGGGTTGCGCGGCAGTTCCTTTTCCAGTTCGGCGAGCACCGCGGCGGGGTTCTGGCTGGCGTCCTGGGCCATCTCAGCAAGCTGCTGCGCGCGCTGGTAGGCTTCCTCGAGGGCTTCATCGACACCGAGTTCCTGCTCCAGGGTCTGCATGGCAGCGAGTTCCTGTTCGCTCAGTGCCTCGCCCCGTTCGGCGCGAGCCATGTTTTCGGCCAGCTGCTGCAGGGCTTGCGCGGTTTGCTGCTGGGCGGCGGCCGCGTTCTGCAGGGCCTGGGCCTGCGGTTGGCTTTGGGCGGCTTGAGCGGCCTGGCGCAGGTTGCGTGCGATCTGCGGCGCCTGCTGCTGCATCTGGGCCAGGGCGACATCGGCCGTACGCGCCATCTGCCGCTGCGCCTGCTGCTGCAGATCGGCGGCATTGGCTTCCTGGCGCAGGGCAGCCTGCAGCGAGGCCATCTGTGCGGCCTGCTCGGCGGTCTCCGACTGCAGGTTGCGCGCGGTCTCGGCGACTTCGGCCACCGGTTCACCGGCTTCGGCCCGCTCGGCGGCAGCCTGCGTTTGTTGCTGGTTCTGGCGGACGTCCTCGGCGACCGCCTTCATCATGTCGCTGACCTGCGGGGTTAGGCCGGCCAGGGCCGTGCGTGCTTCGAGGCTTGCCTCGGAAAACTGGCGTGCGAGGGCTTCGGTCTGTTCGCTGGCGAGGGCGGCGGTGGCAGTGGCGGCTTCCAGGCCGGGCGGCGGTGTGCCGGGGTCCTGGGCGGCCTGGCGGGCCAGGGCCTGCAGTTGCTCAGCCGCCTGGCGGTTGGCTTCGGCGGCCTGCTGGGCCTGTGAGGAGGCGGCGGCCAGCGCGGGTGGCGCGCTGCGACCCAGGCGACGCAGCTTGTCGGGCAGTTGCCGCAGGGCTTCGGCGGCGGCTTTGGCCTGACGGGCAGGCTGGGCGGGATCGGCTGCCTGGGTGGGATCGGGACTGGCGGCGGCTTCCGCCCCGGCTTCGGCGGCCCCCTGGACGAGAGCGTCAGCCTCCAGCAGTCGGGCGGCGGTGGCAAGTTGGTCGGTCTTTTCCTGCAGGGCTGTCAGCGCCTCACCGGCGTTGGGGGCTTTCTCGAGTTCGCGTGCCAATTGATCGGCGGCACGGCTGGCGCGGTTGGTGTCGAGTGCCGCCTCGCGGTTGGTCAGTGGGTTTTGTTCGCGCAGCACGCCTTGATCCTCCAACTGGCGTGCCGACTCGGCCAGTGCCCGTTGCGCGCGTTCGGCCGCGCTGAGGTTCTCCGCGTCGCGGCGAGGACGCACCTTCGGGTTGCGGGCCTCGGCGACCGCCTGCTTGAGTCCGGCCTGGGCCTCGGTCAGGGAGAGGAGCGCCGGATTGTCCTGCTTGGCCAGGCGTTCACGCTGCTCAGCCGCGCGATTGGCGGCGTTGTCGGCCAGGGTTGTGAGGGCGTCGGCAGCGCGCTGCAGGCGCTGGCGGTGGTTGTCGGAGGCCCCATACAAATGTTCCGGACTCTTGGTCTGCTCCGGCTTGTCGAGGCTGGCACCCAGGTCGGCGGCGGTTTCGCCCAACTGCTTGCGGGTCTCCTCCAGCTGTCGCTGCTGCGCGCCGTCGGTCACGGACTGCAGGTTTTCGAGTTCGCGCTGCAGTCCTTCACCGGCAAGCAGGGCGGCGCGCTGCTGCTCTTGCCACTTGGGGCGCTGGGCGGCGTCGCGGTTGGCCGGCAGCGACTGGTCGGTCAGCAGGCGTTCCTGGCGACTGAGCTGGCGGGCGGACTGGGCGGCGATGCGCGCGCCGTCCTCGGCGGCGAAGGCGCGCAGGGCCTGGGCAATTGCCTCGGCATCGGCGCCGGCGGCCGCGGCTTGTCGGCGCAGGGGATCCGTGCTCTCGATGTCGCCCTCGGCCAGGCTCTGCAGCTGGGTCAGCGGCACCTGGCGGAGATGGGTGAGGCGGTCGCCGATCAGGCGCATTTCGGCGGCTTCCAGGTGACTGGGAGCGGTGGCGGCGGATTGTTTGAGACGCTCCCAGAGGTCGTCGGCGCTGTCGCGCACCTGGCTGAGTTCGGTCTGGGCGCGGGCCAGCGAGCTCTCGGGCGACTCCTTGCGCTGCTGGCGGGTCGACTTCTGCACGGTCTCCATCGCCTTGCGCAGGTCGCGCATTTTGTCGGCCAGCGTCGCGGCCTGCTGGGCGAGTCGGCGCGTTTCCTCGGCCCACTGGCGCTGCTGCGGATCGACGGTTTGCTCCTGAACGATGACGCGCACGACCGGTGACTCGGCCTTCTGGCCCTTGAGGTCGGTGGCGACCAGCTTGAGCAGGACGGTGTCGCCCGGGCTCACCTGCATGGGGGCGAGTGGCAGCACGCTTTGCACCTCGGTCTCGCGGCCGGACTTGCCGGCGAGGCTGCGTTCCTCCCAGGTGCCGCCGTTGACGGCGTGGGCGACGGTCACCGCCGCCAGGCCGACGTCATCGCTGGCGAACCCCTGCAGGCGCACGGAGGCGTCGGCGAGCAGGGCCACCTGTTCCTGGGGTTCGAGGATTTGGGCGATGGGCGGCAGGTCCGGAATGGTGCTGATGCGCCAGGGCGAAGTCTCCTCGTTGGTGAAACCGGTTTCGACCGCGGTCAGTGCGACCTGCCATGCCTCCTGGCCGGCGGCGAGGGTCCACTCGGCCTGCAGGCGACCATCGGGCAGGGAAGTGACGGCAAGCGGTTCCGGGCGCTCGGCATGCTCGGGATTGAGTTGCAGGCGGCCGTTGCTGACCGGTTGGTTGGCCTTGAGCGTGAGGCGCACCGTCGAGCCCTCCAGGGCCTCGAGATCGCCGTGGTCGTCCGTGCGTTCGCCGGCTGGCAGGCCGGTGTAGGCCGGCGGGGTCACGGTTTTGACGAACTCGATCAGCCGCGGCCGCGGCCGGGCGCTGAGTCGGTGCCAGGGGCTGATGGCATCGCCGGCATGCAGGCGGTAGCGAACATCGGCCTGACCCACGCCGAGGCTGGCCTCGTGACGTGTGCCGGCGCCAGGGCGCAGGGTTTCGAGCCGGCTGCGCGCACCCTCCGGCTGGCTTTCCAACTGCACCGGCCCGGTGAAACGGCCGCTGACCTCGGCGACGATGGCGACTTCCGAATGGAAGGCGGCGAGCGTGTCGGCGGGCGACGGTTCGATGAGGCGGATCACCGCGCTGGCGGGGCGGGGCAGGTTGGCGAAGGGCACGGCAGCGCGCGCGAGGAAGCCGGGCAGGTGCAGGGCCGGGATGCAGCTGAGGGCGGCCATGAGCAGGGCGAGGCCGCCACAGCCGAGCAGCCAGCCACGCAGGGCGCGGGCCGGCAGCAGGCTGCGCACATCGAGGTCCTGAACCGCGTTGGCGACTTCGTCCTGCAGACGGGCGCGCAGTTCAGCTGATTCGCCGGCGTGGCCTTCGGCCAGTTCGACCGCGGCAAGCAGGCGCTCGTGCAGGCCGGGGGCGACGCTTTCCAGCAGGCGCGCGGCGCCGAGGTCGCTGCCGGCTTCGCGCAGGTGGCTGAGGCCCGTGCGCCAGGCGGCGAGCGCGGCGGCGGCGTAGGCGGTCAGAGTGGTCCAGGGACGCAGGATCTCGGGTAGAAAGCGGGCGCGATCGAGCAGGGCGGCGACCAGGGCGGCGGTCAGGGCGATCAGCGCGAAGCAGAGCAGGGCACGCCAGGCGAGCAGGGTGCGGCGGCGGGCGCGAAAGGCCTGCAGGGCTTGCCGGGTGGCGGGGCGGAGCTGGGTTTCCATGAAGGGGGCAGGGTGCACCGCATTAACGCCGCGGCAACCGGCCTTGTGTCGCCTTGCAGGGAAAATCCCGCTGGCTTCAGAGATCGGTCAAAAACGGGTTGTGATGGCGCTCGCGGCCGAGCGTGGTGGCCGGTCCGTGTCCGGGGTGCAGACGGGTGGCATCCGGCAGCACCAGCAGCTTGCCCTGGATGCCCTCCAGAAGTTGCTCAAAGGATCCACCTGGAAAGTCCGTGCGACCCACGCCGTCGAAAAACAATACATCACCGCCAAACACGTCGCCGGTCTCGGGCTGGTGGAAGCACAGGCTGTCAGGCGAGTGACCCGGGATGTGCAGCAGATTCCAAACCCAGCCGCCGGCCTCCACCTGATCGCGACCGGCAAGCACGTCATCGACGCTGAATTTCGGCACCAGCTCGCGGCCGCCGACGGCACCGACCAGGCGCTCCAGGGTCAGCTCGCGCGAGAAGGCCGACCAGGCCAGCACCCGGCAGTCGTGCTCCGACTTCACCTGCGCCGCGTCCTGCACATGATCGAAGTGCTGATGGGTCAGCAGCAGGGCATCAACCCGTGCGCCGCGTGCCAGCAGCCAGCGGGCCGTCCCCTCGGGGGCGTCAACCAGCACGTTGCCGCGCGGGGACTCGATCAGCCAGGCGTTGGTTTGGGCGATGCCGCCCGTGAAGGTGTGAATGTCCAGCATCAGCGGCTTCCTGAGGGAATCCTGTGGACATTTCAAGCCGCAAAAGGCAAATTTGGCGACGAACCCACCGTTTAGGTCGTACTTCTTCCGTCGGCAATTCCCCCCATGACTCGCGCTCTACCCCTCCTTTTCGGAGCCGGCCTCGCCCTGGCGACCACCGTCTCACCCACCGCCCGCGCGGAGACCAACTTCGGCCAGGTGGCGATGCACGTCGCCTACATGCTGCAGAATCAGCACTACTCGCGCCAGGATTTCGACGACGAGATGTCGGTGCGCATGCTGCGCAACTACCTCAACACCCTCGACTTCCGCAGGGTGTTTTTCACCGCCAAGGATGTCCAGGAGTTCGAGACCAAGTTCAAGACCACGCTCGACGACCTGATCCTGATGCGCGACATCAGCCCGGCCTTTGAGGTCTACGATCTCTACAAGAAGCGGGTGAAGGAGCGCCTCGAGTTTGTGCGCACCACCCTCAAGGATCACAAGTTCACCTTCGATTCCGAACGCACCACCCTGATCAAGCGCGACAAGGCGCCGTATCCGGCCGACACCGCCGAGCAGGATCGCCTGTGGCTCGACATCCTCGAGGAAAACCTGCTGCAGGAGCGTCTCGCCGACGAGGCCAAGGCGGAGGAAAAGGCCAAAAAGGAGGCCGAAGCCGCGAAGAAGGCCAAGGACACGCCGCCAGCCGAGGCCAAGCCCGAAGCCGCCAAGCCCGCCGAGGCCAAGCCCGAGACACCGGCCGTCGAAAAGGAGGAGGAGCGCACTCCGGAGGCCCGCGTGCTCAAGGACTACGAGCGCTTGCTCGAATCGCTCGAGGAAAACGACCAGGAGGATGTGGTCGATCTTTTCCTCTCCAGCCTCTCGGCCGCCTACGATCCGCACACGGAGTACATGAGCGTCAATGAGATGGACAACTTCAACATCCAGATGAAGCACAAGCTCGTCGGCATCGGCGCCCTGCTCGGCCTCGAGGACGATGTGGCGGTCATCCAGGGCATCGTGGTCGGCGGTCCGGCCGACAAGCAGGGCGAACTCAAGCTCAATGACAAGATCACCGGCGTCGCCCAGGGCGAGGCGGAGTTTGTTGAGACGAAGTTCATGAAGCTACAGAAGATCGTCGACATGATCCGCGGCACCGAAGGCAGCGTCGTGCGCCTGCGCGTCAATCCGGCGCAGGATCCGGCCTCCACCAAGATCATCACCATTGTGCGCGGTGCGGTCGAACTGAAGGAGAAGCTCGCCAACGCCGAACTCATCCAGACTCCCGCTGAACTCGGCAAGCCGCTCAAGGTCGGCTGGATCAACCTGTCGTCCTTTTACGCCGACATGGAGGACGGTACGGTCAGCACGACCGATGACGTTCAGAAATTGCTCGGCCGCCTGATGAAGGAGAAGATCGACGGCCTGGTGCTCGATCTGCGCGGCAACGGCGGCGGTTCGCTCGAGGAGGCGATTCGACTTACCGGTCTCTTCGTTCCGGCGGGTCCGGTCGTTCAGGCCAAGGACTGGCGCGGCACCATCACCTGGCGGGAATGCGAAAATCCCCAGGCCTTCTACGACGGCCCGATGATCGTGTTGACCGACAAGACCAGCGCCTCGGCCTCGGAAATTCTGGCGGCTGCGCTGCAGGACTACCGTCGTGCGCTCGTGGTCGGCGACAAGTCGACCTTTGGCAAGGGCACCGTGCAGACCATCCTGCCGGTGGACCGCTTCATGCCGTTCTTTGCCAAGAAGGACCGCGCCGGCAACCTGAAGGTCACCATCCAGAAGTTCTACCGCATCGCCGGTGGCTCCACCCAGCTCAAGGGGGTCGAGCCCGACCTTGTGCTGCCGTCGATCCGCGACGTGCTCGACATTGGCGAGTCGGCCACCGAAAACCCGCTGCCCTACGACACCATTCCGGCGCGCAACTACAATCTCTTCGCGCCGCAGCCACTGCCCGTTCAGGAGCTGGCCACCCGCCTTGCGGCCCGCCTCGATGCCAACCCCGAGTTCAAATACATTCGTGAGGAATCAGCGCGGTTGAAGGATCGTATCGACCGCAACACGGTCGTCATCAATCTCGCCCAACGCCAGCAGGAGGCCAAGGAAAACGAGGCCCGTCGTGAAAAGCAGGAAGAGGAGCGTGCCGAACGCGCCAAGCAGGTTGCCGAGCGCCTGAAGGAAGACACTTTCAAGGTCTATCACCTGACCCTCGACAACGTCAACGCGCCTGAACTGGTCCCCGAGTCGGCCTTCACCCGCGAGCAGAGCACCGGCATGAAGATGGCGGCCAAGAGCGAGGGCGAGGAGGGCGACTCGGATGCTTCGAAGTTCCCCTACGGTTTGGAGCCCACCAAGCTGGAGGCGATCCACATCCTGCGCGACTACCTCGAGTTGACCGGCAAGCAGCCCACCACGGCCAAGACCGAGGACAAGCCGGCCAAGTGAGGCGGTGGAGTGGCGGCTGGCTCAGCGAGGCGGCCGCAAACCGCAGTCGCTCATCCCCCAAAACAACGGGCGGAACCTCGCGGTTCCGCCCGTGCTGATTCGGGAGCTGCGCTGGCTGATCTCAGAGCTTCGTGTAGCCAAGGCTCTCGCAGGGCAGGTCCCAGAGCTGCTTCAGTTCGGCATCGAGTTTGGTGATGCTGAAGCTGACGCCCGCCATTTCCTGGCAGGTCACAATGTTGTCGCAGATCGTCTGGTGCACCTTCAGGCCGCGAGCTTCGAGGATCGGGCGGGCGGCGCGCAGCAGAATGAGCAGTTCCATGAGGTGGGTGCTGCCGAGGCTGTTGACGAAGAAGACGATTTCATCGCCGGCGTTCAGTTCCAGGTCGTCGGCGAACAGCAGTTCGAGGATCTTCGCCGCCAGTTCGTCGGCCGTGCACATGGGGATCAGGCCGACGCCCTTTTCGCCGTGAATGCCCATGCCCAGGCCAATGAGTTCGTCGGGCAGTTCAAAGGTCGGTTCGCCGGTCGCGGGGATGGAACCGGGGCGGGTCGAGACGCCGACGGTGCGGGTCATGTCGACCGCCTTCTGGGCGAGGCGGGCGAGTTCGTCGAGGCTGTCGACCTGGCTGGCGGCGGCGCCGGCGAGCTTGACCACCGGCACGAGGCCGGCGATGCCGCGGCGCTTGGCCTTTTCGCTGGGCGGTGCCGAGCAGACATCGTCGTTGATGATGACGGTCTTCACCTCAATGCCCTCTTCCTCGGCGAGTTCGGCGCCGATGTCGAAGTTCATGACGTCGCCGGCGTAGTTGCCGTAGAGATAGAGCACCCCCTTGCCGCGGTTCACGGCTTGGGTCGCCTCGAGGACGATGTCGGGGGGCGGTGCGGCAAAGATGTCGCCGACGGCGGCACCATCGCCCATGCCCTTGCCGACCAAGCCGTGGTAGATCGGTTCGTGGCCGGCGCCGCCACCGATGAGCAGGGCGGGGGCGTTCGGACGCAGGTCATTCATGACGATCGAGCGCTTGCCCACGCGGCGGGCCTTGCCGTCGTAGGCGAGCACCAGTCCGTCGAAGAGTTCGTCGGCGCACTTGAGGGGGTCGTTGAGGAGTTTTTTTGCGGGATTCTTGCTCATGGCTTGGATCGGGTTGGAAAGGGCGCGGGAGGCTGGACGAGAGCTTTTCCCGCCGCAAGCGCAATTGCGGCATGCCCGCGGCCTTTTTCTTTTGCCGCCGCGTGGGTGCGCGCCAAGGTGACCGGATGCGTGTCGCCCTGCTCCATTACACCCTGCCGCCGGTCATTGGCGGGGTGGAACGGTTGCTGGGCGATCAGGCGCGGGCGCTGGCCGCGCTTGGCCATGAGGTGGCTCTGTTCAGCCGGCACGACCGTGCGCGGTTTCGCGCCTGGCTGGCCGAGCCTGCAGCCGGCGCCGTGCTGGTGCACAACATCTTCACCATGCCCTTTGACCTGGAGTGGACCCGCGAACTGACCGCCCAGGCCGCGGCACAGCCTCAGTTGCGCTGGATCAACTGGGTGCACGATGTCGCCGCCGTGAACCCTCAGTACGCCGCGCTCGGCTGGAGTGAACCGGTGCCGGCGACCTGTCATGTGGCGGTCTCGGAGGCGCGCCGGCGCGATTACCTGCGGGCGACCGCCCTACCGGCCGAGGCGGTGCGGGTGATCCCCAATGGCATTGATCTGGCGGCGGTGCTGGGCCTGTCGCCGCGGCTTGCCGCGCTGCCGCTCTGGGACCATGAGCTGGTGCTGGCGCATCCGGCGCGCCTGATCCGCCGCAAGAACATCGAGTTGGGGCTGCGCGTCACCGCCGCCCTGCGCCGCGCCGGCCTCGACGCCGCCTACGCGGTGACCGGGGCGCCCGATCCGCACCAGGCCGACGGGGTTCGTTACCTGGCCGAGTTGCGCGCCCTGCGCGAAGCGGAAAACCTGGGACGGGCGGCGGTGTTTCTGGGCGAGCAGGCGCCGCTCGACGCAGCGGAAGTCCGCGGCTTGTATCAGATGGCCGATGCCCTGTTTTTCCCCAGCACGGGCGAAGGTTTCGGTCTGCCCCTGCTGGAGGCGGCGGCGCACCGGCTGCCGGTTTGGTGTTCCGACCTGCCGGTGCACCGAGAGGTGCTGGGGCCGGCGGCGCAGTTTTTTGATCCTGCGGCGGACCCGGAGGCGGTTTCGGCACGGATCATGCAATGGTGGCGGGTCGACCCGGCCGGGCGGGCGCGCAAGGTGCTGTTGCGCGACCATGCATTGGCGAAAATCTGCTTGGAACATCTTGAGCCTCTGCTACTTGCACCCCATTCATGAGCCTGAACGACGACCCTGGTTTCTCCGCTGACGCCCTCGCCTTCCTGGAAGCCCGCCACGGCAACCCCTTCGGCTTCCTGGGTCCGCAGCCGCACGCGGATGGCAGCGTGACGGTGCGCGTTTTTCAGCCCAGGGCTCACGCGGTGCGCCTGCTGGCACGCGCGGGCGGTGGCGTTTGGCCGATGCGCCGCGAGCACCATCACGGTCTGTTTGTCGCCGAGTTGCCGGAATGCCTGGCGTATGATGTCGAGATCGTCGGTTACGACGGTCGCGTCAGCCGCGGCGCCGATCCTTATTCCTTCGGCCCGCTGCTCGGTGATCAGGACATTTATTATTTTCGCGAGGGCACGCATCAGCGCCTGTGGGACTGCCTGGGGGCGCGGCCGCGGGTGATCGATGGCGTCAGTGGCGTGCAGTTCGCCGTCTGGGCGCCCAATGCCCGGCGGGTTTCGGTGGTCGGCGATTTCAACGACTGGGACGGGCGTGTGAACCCCATGCGTTTGCGCATCGAGGGCGGCATCTGGGAGATCTTCCTGCCCGGCATCCGTGAACTCAGCCATTACAAGTTCGAGATCCTCAGCGCCGAGGGGCACGTGCTGGTCAAGTCCGATCCCTTTGCCTTCTTCGGCCAGCACGGCGTGCAGACGGCCAGCCTGGTCTTCGACCTGCAGCGCTACCGCTGGAGCGACCAGGAATGGATGGAGCGGCGCGCCCGCCACGATCTCTACCGCGCGCCGATGAGTGTCTATGAAGTGCATCTCGGTTCCTGGAAGCGCATCCCGGAGCAGGGCAACCGTCCCAAGTCCTATCTCGAACTGGCCGACGACCTGATCCCCTATGTGAAGTCGCTCAACTTCACCCACATCGAGCTGATGCCGGTCGCCGAGCACCCCTTCGACGGCTCCTGGGGCTATCAGATCACCGGCTACTTTGCGCCGACCAGCCGCTTTGGCAATCCGGACGAGTTTCGCCAGTTTGTCGACCGCTGCCACCAGGCCGGCTTGGGGGTCATCCTCGACTGGGTGCCCGGGCACTTTCCCAAGGATGCCCACGGGCTCGCCCAGTTCGACGGCACGGCCCTGTACGAACACGCCGATCCGCGCCAGGGGGAGCATCAGGACTGGGGAACCCTCATCTTCAACTACGGCCGTGCCGAGGTGAAAAACTTCCTGCTCGCCAACGCGCTGTTCTGGTTGGAGCAGTTCCACATCGACGGCCTGCGGGTCGACGCGGTGGCCTCCATGCTTTACCTCGATTACTCGCGCAAGCCCTGGGCCTGGGTGCCGAACAAGTTCGGAGGGCGCGAAAATCTGGAGGCCATTGATTTCCTGCGCGAACTCAACCGCGTCTGCTACGCCCAGCATCCCGGAACCACGATCATTGCCGAGGAGAGCACGGCTTGGCCAGGGGTGTCCAAATCGGTCGATACGGGTGGCCTGGGCTTCGGTTTCAAGTGGAACATGGGCTGGATGAACGACAGCCTGCACTACATGCAGGAGGAGCCGGTGCACCGGAAGTACCATCACGGTGAGGCCACCTTCTCGATGCTTTATGCCTACGACGAGAATTTCATCCTCGTGCTCAGTCACGACGAGGTGGTGCATGGCAAGGGCAGTCTGATCAACAAGATGCCTGGCGACCGCTGGCAGAAGTTCGCCAACCTGCGCCTGTTTTACGCCTGGATGTGGGCCCACCCCGGCAAGAAGCTGCTCTTCATGGGCGGCGAATTTGGCCAGTGGAACGAGTGGAACCACGCGCGCAGCCTCGACTGGCACCTCTTCATGGG
>CANNUR010000072.1 GCA_947523045.1 uncultured Prosthecobacter sp. | reverse complement strand
CGTGGGTCGCCGTCAGGTTGCGGATGACCAGGTGGGCGTTGCCGCCGCTGAGCTGCACGCCGGCGGCGCGCACCGGCAGCCGGATGCCCGCCTGCGCCAGCGACTGTCCCGGCGCCAGCCGGATGAAGAAGCGGCCGCGGATCCGCTTCGAAGAGGGATCCTCGCGCGTGGTGTCGCGGACAAAGGTCCATTCACCGGGCTGCAGTTCGGCCGGCGCCTTGAAGGCGGCCTTGCGCCCCTTGGACGTGCGCCCCATGCGCTGCATCTGGCCGTCGAAAAGGAAGTACCAGCGCCCGAGTACGGAATCGCTCAGAGACGGTAGCAAATCGTCGGCAACCCACAGTCCCGGCTCGACCTGCCGCCACTGCGCCGGATCGAGCGGCTCACTGCCGTTGAGTGTGGCACCGTGACCGTCCAGGGTGATCGGCCGGCCGGGCTCGCCCTTCCTGGCATGAAAACCCGCGTACTCATGATACACCCGCGGTTCGAGATGGATGGTGTCGCCGGGTTGCGCCGCCTGGATGGCTTGGGCAATGCCGGGGAAATCCTTGCCAACATGAATATCACGGGCCGGAAGCAAAGGGCAAAACGCGCCAAGAAGGATGAAGGAGCAGCGAAACATGGAAAACGGAACGGTCGTGCCGGCGAAGGTTTTGCCGGCCGGCAGCCTCAGTCCTGGGTCAGGCCGGCGGCGTGGCGGTGACGGCATCTGGCAGAAGCAGGCGTTGGATCGGGCGACCGTTCTTTCGGCGTCATCGGGCCTGCTGCCTGGCCAACTCGGCTAGGAACGCCTGCTCGCGGTCCGCGACGTACCGATGATATCCGGCGGGATCCAGGAAAGGGTTGGCCTTGTCCGCGCCGAGCCGCGCGTGCTTCGCCGGCATGCCGTAGTAGCCGCCGTGGGCGCCGAGAAAGAGATCCACGGGCAGGGATTTCAGCACCCGGAAGCAGCGCTCATAATCCGTCGCGATGCCGGGATAGTCCTTGTTGTTCACGAGGAGATAACCCGGATTGACGTTGGGGCTGCCGATGATGACGGCATCCAGCTTCCGTCCTTCCGCGTCCACCTGCAGGGTCCAGGTGGTGCAGCCCCGCGTGTGCCCCGGGGTAAGGTGCGCCACCAGCCTGGATCCGCCCAGCTCGACCACGTCGCCGTCCTTGAGCCGGCGATCCACCCTGGCGGGAGGGTAGCTTAGGTAACTGGCCTTGAGGCGCGACTTGGCCACTCCCCCGCTCTCCACGGCGTCCGCATCCGCCTCCATGACGTGATAGCGGGCCTTCGTTTGCCGGATGATTTCGGCGCTGCCGGCGCAGTGATCGGAGTGCGCGTGACTGATCAGCAGGATTTTCACGTCGCTGAACTTGAAGCCAAGCTCCTCGATGCTGGCGCGAATCAGCGGCACGGACTCCTCGAGGCTGCTGTTGATGAGCACGTGGCCTTCCGGCGTGGCCACCAGATAGGACGCCAGGTCCTTGGAGCCGACGTAGTAGAGGTTGCCCGCGATCTTGTGCGGCGGGAAAGGCTCGGTCCACGTGGAGGGCAACTGCGCGCTCGCGCCGGCCCATCCGCTGAGAGCGAGAATCAGCAAACGCGAGAGAAGAGTCATGGTCGGATCAGTAGGATTTGCCCTCGGGAATGGCGGCGGCGCGCGCACCCTCGTTGAGCGCCGCGTCAAAATCGGCGGCACAGGCGCCGAGGTGCGCGTGCAGCGCGCCGAACTCACTGCCATGGACGATGAAGCGCGCGCCGAGCTCGATGAGCCGCCTGGCATCGGCGGCACTGCCGACCGGTCGCCCCCAGGCCTTGCCATGCCGGCGGCAGGCCGTGTCGATCCGCCGCTGCACGGTCAGCATGACCGGATCTTCGACGGCGGGCGTGCAGCCGAGGCGCAGCGACAGATCGCCCGGCCCGAGGAAAAGCACGTCGACCCCGTCGACCGCGGCGATCGCCTCGACATTCTCCAGCGCCTCCGGCGTCTCGATCTGCACCGTCAGCAAGGTTTCGCGATTGGCCTGCTCGGTGTAATCGCTGGGCTTGCCAATCCAGTAGTCGGCATCGCGGCCGCCGCCGCAAAAACCGCGGTCGCCCTGCGGCGGGAACTTGACCGCCCGCACCAAGGCACGCGCCTCATCGGCCGTGGCGACATGGGGGATCATCAGGCCGGTCGCCCCGTCCTCGAGCAGGCGGTAGAGCGCATTCTTCTCCTTGGACGGCGGACGCCAGACGCAGTCGATGTCGGCGGCGTGATGGCGGCCGAGCATGGTTTCGACCTCGCGCGCCTCCCAGGCGCGGTGCTCGCCATCCATCCAGATGCCATCATACCGAAAGTGGGCGGCGAGGGCCGGCAGGAAGGCGATGGGTGAACCGCTGCAGCACAGGCGGGCAACCTGGCCGGCACGCAGCCTGGCGAGAACTTTGGAGCGTCTCATGGAGGGGGCAAATGCGCCGGCTGCAGAGCGACAAGGAGCAGCCACGTCGTCCCAGGCCGGCAAGCCCATTTCAGGCTTTGATAGGACGGGAAACAAGGGCATGCTGCTGGTCTGTTCTTCAGACCAGCATGACACCCTCCAGCCTGCACCCACCCCGCCGCGTCGCCCTCGCGGACCTCACCGCCCAGAGCCTGCGCAATGCCCTGCACGCCGGTCACTGGCAGGGCCATCTGCCCGGCGAGCGCGAACTCAGCGCGCACCTGCAGGTCAGCCGCAGCACCCTGCGCACCGCCCTCGACGAGCTGGAGCGCGAGGGACTGCTCGAGGTCGATGCCCGGCGGCGACGCCGCATCCGGCTGGATCGGGCGGAGGTGCCGGAAGCGCATTCGCGGGTCATTGCCGTGCTCTCCGCACGACCCCTGCTCGAGATGACCACCGCCTCCGTGGTCATGGTGGACGAACTGCGCGAAAAGCTCGCCCAGGCCGGCTTCCGTCTCGCCATCCATGTCCAGCCCTCCTGCTTCTCCGCCCAGCCGGCGCGGGCTCTGGAAGCCCTGACCGGACGTGTGCCAGCCGCCGCCTGGCTGTTGTTCGGCTCGCTCGAACCCATGCAGCGCTGGTTTGTGCGCCGCGCCCTGCCCTGCCTCGTCGTCGGCTCCTGCATGGACGGCATGGACCTGCCGTCGGTCGATGCCGACCACCGCGCCACCTGCCGTCACGCCGGCCTGCTGCTGCGACGCAAGGGCCACCGCCAGGTCGTCCTGGTGCGGCCGGAGGGCGATTACGGCGGCGACCTCGACAGTGAAGCCGGCCTGCGCGAGGCCTTCACCGGCGACGGTGCCCCCGCCCTGCGGGTCCTGCGCCACAACGGCAGCGCCGCCCACCTGGTCGCCCGGCTCGACGCCGTGCTGAAGGCACCGAACGCGCCGACCGCCTTCGTGGTGGCACGCGCCGTGCATGCGCTGACCGTCGTCATGCACCTGCAGCGCCTCGGCAAACGCCTGCCGCAGGACGTCAGGGTGATCAGTCGCGACGACGAAAGTTTCCTCCAGCATGCCGTGCCGCGGATCACCCGCTACTCGACGCCGCCGGCGGTTTTCGCCCGCAAGGTCTCGCAGGCAGTGCGCCGGATTGCCGAGGGCGGCACGCTGCCGCGCCGGGCCCTGCGCCTCATGCCCGATCTGGTGCCGGGCGAAACCGCCTGAGCGGTCCGGCTCAATCCCTGCCCGCCGGGCGCTGCTGCAATTGCCCGGCCAGCCGGTTCACCGCCGGCTGCCAGTCCTCCACCCCGGCTTCGACACAGCGCAGTTCCACCACCACCTCGCGTCGCGTGCCGGCCGGCACCGTCGTCTTGGCATAGATCGAGTGGTAAAGCTTGTGGTAGACGTTCTTGTCCCAGTAAAAGGTCTTCAGATCCTTGCCCTCAATGACCTGCGGACTCCAGACCAGGGTCGCCCGGCGGGTCGTCGGATCATGGATCGCCGTCCAGCGCACGTCCTCGCGCAGGCGATGGCCGCCGCCTTCATCAAAACCTCCCTCGACACGCCGGCCATCGGCCGTCTCCGCCAGCCAGGCTTTCGTCGACGGCAGGAAGGGGTGCATGAAGGCATACATCGTGCCGACTGATCGTCCAGGCGCGGTCGCCGGCGATCTCGACGCGGAAATCACGTGTCTCCAGGGTGACGTAAGCCACCGGGCCCGGCTTGGGGCCGGCGGCGAAGGCGGCGGGCGCTGCGGACAAGGCCAGCGAAGCGAGGAGGAGGGCAGGAAGGCGGGTCAGCATGGTGGCAGGAATCAGCGGGTTTCGACGCCGTGGGCGGTCTGGTTGGCGTGCAGGTCATTGCCCGAACCGCCTTCGAGGCGGATCGAGGGCGCGGGCGCGCGGTCCGGGCGACGGTCGGCGATGCGGCAGCCGGTGATCAGGCTGTCGCGAGTCTTGCGCAGCAGCAGGCCGACGCCATCGCTGTCGAGGATCGAGCAACCGGAGAGGTTGAAGCCCGAGCCGTCCTCGATCAGCAGCGCCGCCTCATGGCCGCGCACGCCATTCACATGCAGGCCGGACAGCGTGACATCGCGGCAGCCGCGGAAGACCAGGCCGCCCTTCACCGCCTCGGACTTGCCGCGGTAGTAGGGCGGATTGCGATCGAAGGTGTTGGCACCGATGGCGATCTGGCTACAGCCCACGGCCCGCAGGTCGTGCTGGTAGCCGACGCCGAAGGTGTTGCCGGTGATCACCGCACCGCGCATGTTTTGGAGGTCGATGTTGATCTCGACATCGCTGAGCACGTTGTCGGCAATCGTCAGGTGTCCCCAGTGCGGCGCCTCGTTGCCGGGACGCGGCACTCCCTGGCCGATGACACGCACATTGGCCGCGCCTGGCGAGGGATTGTGCTGGATCGTGCAGCCGACAAGGGTCACCTCGGCGGTCGAGCCGCCCGTGCAGTCGATCAGCACGTTGGCGGTCGGCGGTGCCTCAGGCGTCATGTTGCTCTCGATGTCGCAGTTGCCGATGTGCAGGTTGCGCACACCACCCCCGCGCGTCACCACACCGCCGCCGGCATTGTAGCTGATGTGACAGCCGGTGATGGTGGACTGGTGCAGATCGACCTCGTCATAAAACACGCCAATGCCGCGGTTGTGATACAGATGGCACTCGCTGAGGATGACGTTGCGATTGCGCTCCGCCAGACGCACCCCGTGTCGGGCCTCGCGGACCACGAGCCGGGTGAGGGTGAGTTGCATCGTACCCACGGCCTCAACGCCGTCCGCCTCGGGGTGGTCGCCGACGATTTCCACGGCATCGACCATGGGCGTGCGCTGGCGCTCCCAGACCTCCGGTTTCACCGTCTGCGGCGCGGCCGTGCCGCCGTGCGTGCCCTTGAAGCGAAAGGCCGGTCCGGGCCCGGCCATGACAAAACGCGCGACACCGTCGCCATTGAGGGACACAAAGCCCGTCTTGGCGAGATCGACCTCAATCGTCTTCGTCAGCCGGTAGGTGCCGCGTCCCAAGCGCACCGCACCGCCAGCATCCAGGAGCTGCTGCACCGCCGCCGTGTCATCGGCGATGCCGTCGCCGACGGGTTGGGCGAGCAGGGGCAGCGTGGTGAACAGGGCGAGGGCGGAGAGAAGACCGTGTGCAGACATGAGGCAATGGATACGCAGATCCGGCGGAAGTTTGCGCGCAACAAAGACGCCATCATGCATCCGCAGGCTGTGCCCGATGGCTCCCCCACAGAACTCATCTCGCAGATCGAGATGCCGACTCTCCGGCAAAGTACGCGTCAAACGCCTCGGCGAGGCCGTGTCCAAAGGTCACCCAGTGGCGACCGAGCGCGGGCTGATCGAGACCGGCGATGTAGTTGCAGTGGAATTCCAGGATGGCGCCATCGATGCCGAAGCGCGTGAAGAAACCCTCGCCGAGTGAGCCCGGATTGCGGAACGACGGCTGGGTCGAGCCCTCGGTGAACCAGGTGTGGCGGCGCAGGCACTGCTCAAAGAAGGCCATGCGCTGGACATGCTTCTCGCCCTCCGGTCCCTCGGGCCGGCTCAGGTGCAGGCGACCGCTGCCATCGTTGTGGAAATCGAGGGCGAGATCGGGCTTGCGACCCGCCGCGGCTTCCGCCGCCAGCCAGTGTTCCAGCGCCGCGTTCTCGGGCGCGTACTGCGGGTCGGCCGGTTTGTCCCAGTTGCGGTTCAGATCCTTGCCCATCAGATTGAAGCGGGTGCCGCCGCGCTCGACGCCGTCCTTGTTGGCCATCGGCATCACACAAACGCTGTAGCGTTCCAGAAACGGCTTCCCTTCCTCGCTGAGCAGACGGCGCACCAGCCCCTCGACCACCCAGTTGCCGGCCGGCTCCCACGGATGGGCGCGGGCACGCAGGAAGACACGATGCGGCGCGTCATCGCGACCGACCCGGATCATTTCCAGTTCCCTGCCCTGCACGGTCTTGCCGATCGTTTCGAGGCGCACCCGCGGATCACGGCGGATCTCGACGAGGAAACGCAGCAGGTCCGACAGCCGGTAGGGTTCGGCGCGGGCGACATACAAGGCGTCGGCTGGCATCGTCAGTTCCACCGTGACCCGGCCCGGTCCGGGTGACGCCGTGGGCACCGGGGTCCAGTCGCGGCCATCCTGCGAAGTGACCACCTGCAGGATCTCCTTCGCCACCGAACCGGGTTTGCCATTCCAGACGTTGTCCAGGTTGAGGAACTCCAGCTTCAGCTTCGTGCCCTTGGGGGCCTGCAAGCGAAAGTGAAAATGCCCGGCGGCCCGATTGGGCGAGCTGCGCTCAAGATCGTAGTTCAGGTGCACCCGCACCGTGCCATCCTCGGCAAACTCATACCAGAGCGGCGAGGCGTTTTCGAAGCTGGTGTCGATGAACTCCAGCGGCGGTGGCGGGGTTTGCGCAGCCAGGCGGGTGCAGAGCACGGGCAGCGCGGCGAGCAGGAGGAGGGACGAAAAACGCATCATGGCAGAGTCAAACGGCACCACGAACCGGGTTGTTTGCAAGTGACCGCCCAAGTCGAGGTCCCTTCCCGCGGCAATAACCGCCAAAGCGCTCACGGCGCCAGCGGTCGCCAGTCCCTGGCGCTGCGGATCACCCGGAAGCGATCGCCACTGCCGAGCCGTTCATAGACCTGCCGTGTCCATTCGTAAGCGGGCGGCAGCTTGCCAATGAAGGTGATCGGTCGCGGATGCAGCAGCGCCAGGTTCTGCGGCAGGTCACCCACCCGCAGCACGCCGAGAAACTCCGGGGCGTCCGCCTGTCGATGACTTTCCGGCGGGGCTTCCAGCACCACCTCGCCAATGCCCTCATCCAGCAGGGCGGCATAGATCGCCAGGGCCGCGCACTGTCCCTTGCCATACACACTCAGCGGTCCCTCCAGCCCCCCCTGACGCAGCACGGCGGCGCCGGCGAGCAGATCCGCCACCTGACGCTCGGGCAGGGTCTGCCCGAGCAGCGGATAGACACGCCGCAGGGTCCACAGATAACCCGGCCCCACCGAGGTGGCACCGGAGTTGCGCACCTCGACCCCGGCACTGGTGAATTCCGCCGCCAGGCCGGGCCGGGCCGAACCGCCACCGGTGAAAGTGCTGCGCGCCTCCGGCGGAATGGCGAACAGCATCGTTGGCACCGTCGCCGATGCCTCCTGCGACCGCCGGGTTTTGACCACCAGCGTCAGGCCATCGGCCGTGTCAAAGATCAGGCTGCCGAAGACATCACCGGTCTTGGTGGCACCATCCGCCAGTTTGTCGCGCAGCCGGGTTGCGGCCGCGTTGGGCTGGTTGCGAAAGGTGGTGTCGCGCAGCCTGGCCATGGCGGTTTGCTGGTGCGACTGCCATTGCGTGGCGCTGTCGGGCAGGTCCACCTCGGCGAAACGCACCAGTCGCTCATCCATCTGCATCATGGTGTCGTTCGCGGGCGGCCTGCCGCCAAAAACGAGCAGGTTTTCCTCCGGCTCGACGAAATCGGTGACGTCATCGGTCACCGGCGTCGGATCCCCCTTCAGATGGGTGTTGAAGAAGGTGAAGATCGCTTGGCGCAGCTTGGGCGTGTAACCATGCGGCGCGAGGTCCTCGACCAGATCAAAGCGGTCACCGGCGCCGAGCGCATTGTATTGATGGCGGATGCGGTGGGCGGCATCGCGGTAGCCGGCGGGTCGCCAGAGCACGTCCTCGCTGCCCGAGGCGATCAGGAAGGCGCGCGGAGCGATGAGCGCGCCGACATCCGGCCAGCACCAGCGACGGTAGTTGATCCAGAAGGCGCAGTCGCAATGGCCATCGGTGGCGCGGTCCACCGCCATGCGTTCAATGCTGCCGCTCTGGCAGACCGGCACGACCACCTTGACGCGTTCGTCGGCCGCACCCAGGAACCAGGACATGGCCCCGCCACCGCTGAGGCCGGTGACACCCAGCTTGTCGGCATCGACGTCGTCGCGGCTCTGCAGGTAATCGAGCGCGCGCATGGCGTTCCAGACCTCGGTGCCGGCCGGCGTGTAGCCGCGGCTGGGCCAGTCCCAGCGGTCCGAGCGATAGGTGCCGTGGTGCATGCCCTGGCTTTCGCCAAGCTGCACCGGATCGAGCACCAGCGCCACGTAACCATGCTGCCCGAACCAGCGCGGGTTCGCCTGATAGGTCGGATTGACCTTGCCCTTTGTGTGACCGCAAAGATAGAGCACCGCCGGCAGCCGACCCGTCATCTTGGCCGGCCGGTACAGGTTGCCGATCACATGGGCGCCGGGCAGGCTCTGGAAGTGGATCTTCTCGACCACGTAATCGCCACGCTCCAGCACCCCGGTCACGGTCGCCTGCAGGGGCGTGCGCTCCGGCAGGGGCGACAACCCCAGCATCTCCAGCCACTGCCCGCGCCGCTGCGCCAGCGAGGCCTGCCAGGCTTCCGGAGAGAGCGGGGTCGCCAGGGAGGCACCGGACACCGCGCGCCCCTCCTGGCTGACACTGCCAAACAGGGATAGCCCCTGACCGGCAGCGGGCAGGACGGCGAGAGCGACAAGCAAGAGGACAAGGCGGGCGTGCATGGCGATGGGGATATACGCCAACGCCGACGGTCAGCCTGCAGACCAACGAAATTTGTCCGCTCCACACCCGGCTGCGGGAAACCGTGATGGCGCTGCGTAGATAGAAACTTCATGAAACGCCTCCTGTTCGTCCTCCTGCCGCTGCTGCCACTGTCCGCCGCCGAACCCACCCGCGAAACACCGCGCGTCTTCCGGGCCGGGGCCGCCACCAGCAACATCACCCCGCCACTCGGCATGGAGATCGTCGGCAACTTCGCCCCGCGCCCGATCGCGGACCATGTGCACGACGAACTGCACGCGCGCTGCCTCGTGCTCGATGACGGCACCACAAAGCTGGCCTTCGTCGTGGCCGACACCATCTCACTGGCGCGGGAAGTTTGGGACGAGGCGAAGCAGAAGATCGAGGCCGCCACGGGCATTCCCGCCTCGAACCTGATGTTCTCCGGCACGCACACGCATTCCAGCGTGTCGGCGATCCCCCACAGGGATTCCTCCCTCGACTACCGCCAGTTCATCATCTCGCGCGTCGTCGATGGCGTCCGCCGCGCGCTCACCCACCTGGAACCGGCACGCATTGCCTGGGGCAGCGGCCAGGTGCCGCAGCATGTCTTCAACCGTCGCTGGAAACTCAAGGACGGCGTCACCAACGCCAACCCCTTCGGCGGCCAGGATCGCGCGGTGATGAACCCGAGCAGCCTGCTGCGCTCGCGCCTCGCGGGCCCGGCCGGCCCCACCAATCCGGAGGTGTTCTGCCTGTCGGTGCAGGCCAGCGACGGACGACAGATCGCCCTCATGGCCAACTACTGGCTGCACTACGTCGGCGGCGTGCCGCGCGAGCATCTGTCGGCGGATTACTTCGGCGATTTCTGCCGCATCGTGGAGAACAAGCTGGCCATCCCGGGCGAACACCCGCGCGTGGTCGGCCTGCTCGCCAACGGTCCCTGTGGCGACGTCAACAACAACGACTATAGCGGCAAGACCCCCGCCGTGAAACGCGAGCCCTATGAGAAGATCCGCCTCGTCGCCGGCGACCTCGCCGCCGAGGTGCTGCGCGTGCGCGAGACCCTGCAGCATCAGGACTGGGTGCCGCTCAAGACCGCGGTGACCGAACTCGAACTGGGCGTGCGCCGCCCCACCCCCGAACAGGTGCGCTGGGCCGAGGCCGTGCTTGCCAAACCCAAGGATGCCACCCCTGCGCATCGCCTGGAACAGCCCTACGCCGAGCGCACCCTCGCCGCACGCGACGCCAAGCCCGACACCGTGCGCTGCATCCTGCAGGCCTTCCGCATCGGCGACCTCGGCATCGCCGCCATTCCCTTTGAGGTCTTCACCGAGACCGGCCTGGAGATCAAGGCGAAGAGTCCGTTCAAGAACACCTTCACCATCGAGCTGGCCAACGGCAGCAACGGCTACCTGCCCACCCCGCCCCAGCACGACCTCGGCGGCTACGAAACCTGGCTCGGCACCAATCGCGTCGAACGCGAAGCCTCCGTCAAGATCACCGCCACAGTGCTCAACCTGCTGCAGCGCCTGCAGTAACGGGCACGCAGCGACCGCCCAATGCAAAGGAACACGGTTCGGGAAACCTCGATCTTCGAGCGGAACAACTCCGGAGACAGGCATGCTCCGGCATGCCGAATGGGGTGAGTTTCACCCGCAAACTCTCCATTCAATAGAGCAACAGGTGAATTTCGCGGTCCGTAAGCAGGGCGCTGTCCTGGACGGCGAGCAGGTCGCCCATCTGTTCGAGATTCTGCCACTGGGCGTCGTAGCCGTCGACCAGCGGGAAATCCGTTTCCAGGAGCAGGGCCGGCACTTCGGCTGGCTGCTGGGCGACCTCGGGGGCCGAACCCGTGGGCTGCATCAGCACCACGCCCGCAGCCAGGGCGACGGCGGCAGCAACGGCCCAGGCGAGGCCGGGACGCTCCGGGGCGGTCGCCCAGGTGCGCAGGCGGGCGAACCAGCCGCGTTCCTGCGGGGTCTGGCGAGCGGCGCGCAGGACGTTCTGGGTGAAGTTCGGGCGCACCTCGACCCGCCGGCTCTGCCCGAGCAGCTTCCAAAGCGGGTCGTTGGGGGTGAGAGGGTCCATGACAAGGCTTGTAACCGCGCCGGCGCGGCGAAGTTGCACGGGGCGGCACTTTTTTCAGCCGGGCGGCCAGGCGAGGTCGCGACCGCCGAGCAGGTGCACGTGCAGGTGCGGCACCGTCTCCCCAGCGTCGGGGCCGTGGTTGATGACGAGGCGGAAGCCGCTGTCCTTGACGCCGAGCTGTTCGGCGATGCGGCCGGCGGCGAGCAGCAGGGCGCCGAGGTCGTCGCGGTCGCCCGGCTCGGCGGCCCCCACCCGCGGGATGGGTTTTTTCGGCACGATGAGCACGTGCACGGGCGCCTTGGGGGCGATGTCGTGGAAGGCGGCGACGAGATCGTCCTCGTAGATGAGCGGGGCCGGGATCTCGCCGTCGAGGATTTTCTGGAACAGGGTCTTGTCGGACATGATCAAAGCGAAAGTGGCGCCATCACTTGGCGCGCGGCTGCATGTAGTAGAGGCCGTTGGTGATGGCGTAGGCGTTGGCCAGCGGCATGCGCTTGAGGGCGTGGTCGGCACCCCAGGAATCGGAGTACAGCGCCTCGTGGGTCTTGGCATTGTAGCCGATGAGCAGGCGCATATGACCGCCGCTGGCCTGGGGAACTTCCGGCTCGGGCAGCAGGCCGAGCGAGACGCTCCACATGATCGGGATGCCCTGGTCGACCAGGCTGGCGAGGGTGCGCTGGAACTTGCCGAAGCCGGAGCGGTCGCGCTCGGCGCGCGCCGTGCGCAGGACTTCGCCATCCATCTTGCCGACGATCTCATCGATGTAGATGACACCGTTGCGCGGGCTGGCATCGACCTCGGGCTTTTTCGCCTTCTTCGCCTCGCGATTGTAGTCGGCGACGCGGTCCATGAACTTGCGGAAGTCCCAGTCCTCGATGACGCGGACGCTGACGCCGAGCCGGCCTTCGAGCTTGTTGAGGGCGGCGTACATTTTGTCGGGGCTGGTACCGCCCTCGGAGCTGCTGCCGGCGATCTGGGCCATCTCGTGCTGATCGACCGGCAGGCCGTAGTATTTGAAAACCCGCTCGGCGGTGGCGACCGCACAGTAGCCCTTGGGTCCCTGATCGACCATGGGCACACCGCTGATGACCACATCGCCGTTGTCGGCGCGGGTGACATTGGCCGTGAGGCTGCCGCGACCGACCGGCATGGTGGCATTGGCGGTGGCGGCGACGGCCGAACTCGCGCCGGCAACCGGAGCGACGCGCAGGCGGATGAATTCGGCTTGG
The DNA here is from genome assembly GCA_947523045.1 of uncultured Prosthecobacter sp. Classification (GTDB taxonomy): domain Bacteria; phylum Verrucomicrobiota; class Verrucomicrobiia; order Verrucomicrobiales; family Verrucomicrobiaceae; genus Prosthecobacter. The sequence continues at coordinate 465 of CANNUR010000072.1, read as the reverse complement.
AATGGAATGCCGCGACTCTTCACCTCGCGCTGGAAGCTGTACTCCAGGAGAAAGGCGCTTGGCGGCCGGCTCCAGACCAGGCCCTCGGCGGCGACCGCGCTGTTCTTGTCCTTGCCGCGTTCCACTGGCTGGACGCCGAGCTGACGTGTGAGCAGGTCGCGCAGTTCCTGAAGGCGCGCCTCGAACTGCTCGCGCGTGGCGATGAGGGCCTCGGCATCGCCACGGGTGTAGATGGAGAAATTGAGGCGGGCTGGCCTTCCCTCGGCCGAGAATTCAACGATGGCTTCCTTCAAGGGCACGCTCCCCTGCCAAAGGCCCAGGCCAGGACCAAAGAAGCGTGCCTGATCCTTCTTTTGCGAGAGCCAGTCAAACTGAAGCGGCTGGAACTGCTGCTCGAACTGGGCTGTGCCCCAAGCCCAGGCGGCTTCGCCGGTGACCAGAGGGTCGAGCGGTCGTGCCCCGGAT
>CANNUR010000071.1 GCA_947523045.1 uncultured Prosthecobacter sp. | reverse complement strand
GGGGTTACTTGGCCGGTGCAGCGGCGGCGGTGGCGCCGGGGCCTGCGGGAATCTCACCGGCAACGTTGGCAGCAGCGAAGGACTCGAGCTCGGCCTGCGTCCACTGGGTTGTACGTGCGGACTCCGTCTTGCGGACGGCTTCAACCATCTCTTTGGTGATCATCGTCCCTTCATTGCCCCAGGTATTGCGAATGTAGGTGAGGACGTTGGCGAGGTCGCCCGCGGACATGGCGGCACCAAAGCCCTGCATGCCGCCCGGGAAATTGTAGTTCTGGCCCGCCACGGTGACCTGGCCAACCAGACCGTGCTGAACGACGCGGATCAGCCGTTCAGTGCCGCCTGTCACCCATTCCGAACCGGCGAGCGGCGGATACTGGCCGGCGATGCCGAGGCCGTTGCCCTGGTGGCAGCCGCCGCAGACGGCGTAGCCGCTGGCACCCTTCTTCATGGCCGTCTGGAAGGGATCCATCGCGCCGGCACCGGCGCCACCGCCCGGACGCGGATCGCCGTGCTGGGCGAGCGAGAACGGATTGCTGACGGAAAAGCTCCAGCCACCGGTCATCGGGCCGAGCTGGCCGCCGGCGATGATGGCGATGATCATGAACAGGAACATGACCCACAGCGGCGCAGGCTCGCGGCCCGGCTCGAGATCGGCCTTCTCACGGCGCACCGCGGCGTGCAAGCGGTCGAGATCGGTGCTGTCGGGGTTCATTGGGGATTGGGGGGCGCTCATGGGCGTTGGCGGGTCGCGGGAAGTGGCAGACTCAGGGGGCGGCGGGGGTGGCCGCGACCGCGGTCTTGCTGGGGACCGGGTAGTCTTTCTTGAGGGACAGCAGGTAGTCGACGAGGGCTTCGGCCTCGGCGGTGGGCACAACTTCGTATCCGGCCTCCGGAGCAAACTTGCCGCTCAGCTTCAGGGCCTTGGCGGAAGGCTGGCCCTGGGCAAGGCGCTCGACATAGAGATGCTGGAAGGCCGGCATGTTCGACCAGTCATGCACCGACTTCGGCGCGTAGAGCATCTGGTGGATCGCACCACGCTCGGGGGCACGCCAGCCGTAGTTGGCAAGGTCCGGACCACTGCGCTGAACACCGAGGAAGGCGTAGGGTTCGCCAAGGTAGTCGCGCAGTTCATTGGCACGCACCGGGGCGGCCGGACGAGCCTCCTGATCCTGCCCCCAGCCCTTACGCCAGCCATCGAGGGCGAGCTGGGTCGGGCGGATCATCTGGGTGTGGCACTGGACGCAGCCTTCGCGGGCGTACACGAGCTGGCCTTGACGGTTGATCGGCGCCGGTGGATAAAAGCCGTCCATGCCGTCGGCCTCCTTGTCATAGGGCAGCGGTGTCAGCGCCTGGTATTTCACGGCGGGCACGACGACCAAGCACAGCCAAGGCAGGCCGAAGCTGGCGATCAGGGCGAGAATGAACGTGCGGAACTGAGTCATGCGTGGGCGGCGTTGGGAAGGGCTTCGTCTTCGTGGTCATGCGCAAGCAGCGTCGGGGCCGAGCTTCGGCGGCCGAGGCCGGCCACCATGAGCATGAGATGGACAAGGAACCAGAAGTTGGACCAGGTGATCAGGGCCCAGGCGATGGCGCGGGCGATCAGGTAGGGGCGCAGGTTGAGGGCAAGCTGGCTGAAGTTCTGATCCCACATTTCCGGATGATTGAGGTCGGCGCCCTGCTGGATGCCGGCGACCAGGCTGGTGACGACGATGGCGGCGATGCCGTAGACCGAGAACCAGAAGTGGTTGCGGATCAGGCGCACCGACAGCCATTCACAGCCCGACAGACGCGGCACGATGTAATAGATGGCGCCGAACAGGGTCATGCTGAAGAAGCCGTAGACGGCGACGATTTGGAAGCCGTACCAAGCTTGGGTGAACTGCAGGGTGGCACCGGTGTTGAAGTTCGAGATCAGCGCCAGCAGGGCGCCGCTCACCGGGTAGAAGAGCGAACCGAAGAAGACGAAGCGCAGGGTCGGGCTGGTGGCGACGAGGCTGTGCTTGCCAAGGGTGGTCAGGTGGTGGTTGAGACCAACCACGCCGACCGGGATGAGCAGCAGCACGGCGGCGGCGGCGCCGACGGCGGGCATCCAGGCGGGCAGCGGGCCGCCCATGAAATGCTGCATGCCGGTCCAGCCGCCGAGCACGGCGAGCATCCAGAAGCCGAGCTTGGCGAGCTGGGCGCTGGCGATCGGCTGACCGGTGACCTTCGGAATGAAGTAGTAGGCGGCGCCAATGGCGACCGGGGCGAAGAAGAGCAGGATCAGGGCGTGCACGTACCAGGCATTGATGCCGGCCCCGAGGGCACCGAGGCCGGGCAGGCAGTGCAGGGCCACGTTCGCGCTGACGAAAACCCAGGGGAACCAGAAGCAGGCACCGAGCACGTACCAGGTGCTGACCATGAAACCCTCGGGGCGGAAGGCGCGGCTGAACATGCGCGCCATCGGCCAGGCAAAGGCGAGGAAGCTGGCGAGCATCACCGGCCAGACGAAGGCCGGCATTTCCAGCCACTCCATCGAGGTGCTGCGGCCAAACAGAATGCCGAGCAGGCCGAGGGTGAGGGCGATGTTCCAGAACACGGCGGCCACCATGAGCACGGACTTGCCGGACTTCAGTTCCTGACCCGTGCGACGGGCCATGATCCAGAGCATGGCGCCGAGACCGGCCTGCACGCCCCAGCCATAAACCAGGGCGTTAACGTGGGTCGGTTGCAGGCGGCCGTACTGCAACACGCTGCAGGGACCGAGGAAGTCGGGGGCGAACTGCTTGACGGCGGCGAGCACACCAAGGATGGTCGAGGCCATCAGCCAGAAGGCACCGTTGAGGAAAAGGAAAAGCACGGGGCCCTTCACGGACTTGTCGATGGCCGCACGCCGGAGGTCATCGGCCTGGGTGTCCGGGGTCGCTGGGGAGGTCTGCATAGGTTCCGGGATCAAATTCAGTTCTTGGGGGCCGGTGCGGGAGCCGCAGCGGGGGCGGCGGGCGGCGCTTCGGCGGCGGCCTGCTTGAGCTGGGTCGGCGAGCCGGGCACCACCTGCTGGCTGGCAGCCTGCGGACGCGCCTTGAGGGCGGCCAGAGACTTGTCGAAGAGGGCGGCCTTGCGGGCGGGGTCGTCGAGACCAAGCTTGCCGAGCAGTTCGTTTTGCGCGCCATCGATCTCGGCGCGATTGGCGAGGCGCTCGGGCGCGCGCGGGTCGCGGTCACCCGGCTTGGCAAAGACGGTCTGGATCAGCCAGAACAGAACGGCAAAGCTGGCGAAGGCACCCAGCACCCAAGTGAAGGTGGCGCCGGCTTTCGAGGGGGAGTCGGTCGAGGACATGGGGATCAGTTGACAACGTTGGCGGACTCGAGCAGGCGCGGGTCGCGGCAGGGGTAGAGACTCTGGTTGGCAAGGCCGCGCAGGAAAAGGAAACCGAGCGTGCCGACGACGGCGAGCAGGGCGAAGACATCACCCACCCAGGCGCCAGGCGCCCAGACACCGATGCCCAGCGACGGACCGCGCTCGGGGATGACGTTCCAATAGATGTCCACCAGGTGCATGAACAGAATCCACAGGCAGACGAGGCCGATGACCGCCGGCTTTTTCTTGCGCGGCTGCGACAGCAGCAGGACGAAGGGCGCGATGAAGTGGCCGATGACGATGAAGATCGACACCCAGCGCCAGCCCTCGGTGTTGCGGGTCAGGTAGAAGCGGGTCTCCTCAGTGATGTTGGCGTACCAGATCAGGAAGTACTGGCTGAAGGCGATGTAGGCCCAGAACACCGTGAAGGCGAAGAGCAGCTTGCCCATCAGGTGGTAGTGCTCGTCGGTGACGACCTTGCCGAGGTAGCCCAGGCTCTTCAGCCAGGTCACCAGAAGAATGGTCGCCGCCATCGAAGCCCAAGCGCAGCCGGCGAAGATGTACACCCCCCACATGGTCGAGAACCAGGCGTAATCGAGGGTCATCAGCCAGTCGACCGCGGCAAAGGTGACGGTCAGGGCGTAGAACAGCAGCCAGCGGCAGGAGAAGGTGCGCGACTTGATCGTGTGCTTGATGTCGCCATCCTGATCCTGCAGGACCGACTTGCGGCGCAGGGTGCGGGCGATGTGCCAGAGCACGAAGAAGTAGAAAACGAAGCGGAAGTTCCAGGCGCTGAGGTTCAGGTAGCCGAACTTGTCCACCAGGATGTGCAGGTGGCTGTTGTCCTCGGCCATGTGATGCAGGGCTTCCTTCACCGTTTCACCCGACTCATGGGCGTGATGAGCGGCCTCGCGGTGGTGGCCCATCCATTCATAGAGGGAGTCCTGAACCTTGGGCACCAGCAGCAGCGGCAGGCCGAGGATGGCGAGCGGCAGCACCAGGTTGGCGAGCTGCTCCCAGAGACGGCGCAGAGCGACGCCCCAGCCGGAGTTCGAGGCGCTGTGCAGAAGGATCCAGAAGCAGCCACCGGCGACGAAGGTGAAGGCGAAGAAGAAGGCGAACAGCCAGCTGTAGGCAAAGGTGTCGGTCTTCGCGAAGAAGAAGTACAGCGAACCCGCCAGGCCGAGCGCGGCGGCGGCGCCGAAGGCGTTGATCAGCTTGGCGCCCTTGGCCCGGTCGAATTTTTCGCCGCCTTGGGGCAGATCGTTGAAGGTAACGTGGTGACTCATGCCGGAAAATGCCTCGAATTACTGGACGTTGTTCTCCTTGGCCGCGAGCTGGAGGGTGCGGATGTAGGCCACGATGGCCCAGCGGTCCTGAACGGAGATGGAGCCACCGTAGGGGCCCATCAGACCCTTGCCGTTGGAGATGACGTCGAACATCGCGCCATCGGCGCGGTAGGCCGCGGCGTTCGCCGGATCGAGGGCGCCGGGCTGGAGGAAGTTGAAGGCGGTCAGGATGCCGTACTTCGAGGTGACCCCCTTGCCGTTGCCGGATTCGGCGTGGCAGACGGCACAGTAGATGTTGTACTGACGCTCCCCGCGCTCGAGCAGGCTCTTGGACAGCTCGATTTCCTTGGGCAGGCCGTCACCGTAGTAGTCGCCCATCTTGCCGGTGCCGTAGTAGCCGACGCCGTGGCTGAAGCCGAAGGCGGGCGGCTGGTACTTGCCCGAGGAAGCCGCCGCAGTGGGCACCTCAAAGCCCATCGGCACCGTGCCCTTCACCGGACGACGCGCGCCCAGACCGTCAGCGAAGAAGTCGCTCTTCGCCTGGTACTTGACCTTCGCCTGGTGGTCCATGTCTTGGAAGATCTCCAGGGGAGGCAGTTCCGACTTGCTGCCGCGCGTGCCAAAGGCGGCCACCACAATCGCGGCGACGAACAGGTAGCTGAGAAAGAAATATTTCATGGGTTGAAATGACCGGGCCGGCCCGACCTGAGCTTGTGAAAAATTTCACAAGGCCCCAAGATTAGAAACGGCCCGTGACAATGCAAGAACGAAATCGTTTTTTGTGAGGGGAATTTGAACGTTTGCAGGTGCCCGTGGCGCCCCTGCCCTTCCCCGCCCCAACACGGGGGTTCAGGCGCGGCTGCGGGCCAGTTCGACGAGCACCGCCTTCTGGGCGTGCAGGCGGTTTTCCGCCTGGTCAAAAATGACCCCGGCCTGGGCTTCCAGCACCTCCTCGGTGATCTCCTTGCCCCGGTAGGCAGGCAGGCAGTGCATGACCACCGCCCCGGGCTTGGCGCAAGCGAGCAGGCCGGCATTGACCTGCCAGGGTCGCAGGGTCTCGATGCGACCGGCGGCTTCGTCCTCCTTGCCCATGCTCACCCAGACGTCGGTGTACAGGACGTCGGCACCCGCCACCGCGGCGGCCGGGTCGTCGCTGACCGTGACGGTGCCGCCCGGCACCCGCGCCATGAAGTCGGCCGCGGGCTGGAACTCCTTGGGCGCGCCAATGACCAGCTCAAAGCCCAGCCGGGCGCTGGCCCAGATCCAGGAGCGGGCGACATTGCAGTCGCCGTCGCCCAGGAAGCAGACCCGCCTGCCCTTCCAGGAACCGAACCGCTCGTTGATCGTCTGCAGGTCGGCGAGGATCTGGCAGGGATGCTCGTCGTCGGTCAGGGCGTTGATCGTCGGAATGCCACTGAATTCGGCGAAATCGACCACGTCCTGCTGGGCGAAGGTGCGGATGATGGCGCCGTCGACCATGCGGCCAAGCACGCGCGCCGTGTCCTTAATCGGCTCGCCGCGGCCGAGCTGGATGTCGGCCGAAGACAGGAACAGCGACTGACCGCCGAGCTCGCGGATGCCGACCTCGAAGCTGACGCGGGTGCGGGTGGAGGACTTGCTGAAGATGAGCGCCCACTGCTGGCCGGCGAGCACCTGCGGTGAGGCGCGGCGGTCCTGCTTGAGGCGGGCGGCGAGGTCGAGCAGGCCTTCCATCTCGGCGGCGCCGAGCTGTTCCAGGGAGAGGAGATGTTGCATCGCGATTCGAAAGGTGGGGTTGGTGCTCAGGCGGCGGCAAGGCGGTCGAGCACGGTTTTGAAGATTCGCAGCCCCTCGTCGGCCTGAGCCTCGGTGAGGTTCATCGGCGGCAGCCAGCGCACGACCTTGGGCCCGGCGGGCACGACCAGCAGGCCGGCCTGCAGCAGTTCCCAGGCGAGGAAAATGGAGGGTAGCTTGCCCGAGGCCTGCACGGCTGGCAGGGCGGCGAGACGGGCCTCGTCGAGCTCAAAACCGATCATCATGCCGAAGGCGCGGATGTCGGTGACCAGCGGCTGGCGCCAGGATGCGACCTCGCCGGCGATGTGCCGGCCGAGCTGGGCGGCATGCGCCGGCAGGCCATCGCGCAGGATGACGCCCAGCGTCGCCAGACCGACCGTGCAGGCGAGCGGGCTGCCGCCGTAGGTCGTGCCATGCGAGCCCGGGCCGAGCAGCTCGGGCAGGCGGCGCGCCGCCGCGGTGTCGATCTCGCGCTCGCGAATCCAGAAGGCGCCGAGCGGGTAGCCGCTGCCGATCGATTTCGCCCAGCTGATGGCATCGGGAAGGATCTCGTCGCCCGGCACAATGCTGCGCCAGCCGCAGGTGTCGCCCGTGCGGCCAAACCCGCACTGCACCTCGTCGAACAGCAGCAGCAGGTCACGCTCGTCGCAGAGCGCCCTTGCCGCACGCAGGAAGTCGGCGCTTGCCGGATGCACACCGCTTTCGCCCTGCACGGGTTCGAGCAGGATGGCGACCGTGCGCTCGGTGACCGCCGCGCGCAGGGCATCGACGTCGTTGAAGGGCACGTAGACAAAGCCGGGCACGATCGGGCCGAAGCCGCCGTGGATCTTCTCCTGGGCGGTGGCGCTCATGGCTCCAAAAGTACGACCGTGGAAGCTGCCGGTGAAGGTGATGATCTCATGGCGCGGCGTGCCGTCGGCCAGCGGCCGGGCGACGCCATACTTGCGCGCCAGCTTGATCATGCCCTCGTTCGCCTCGGCACCGCTGTTGCAGAAGAAGCAGCGGCCGGGCGACCGGACGAATTCCTCCACGATGAGCCGGGCCAACTGCGCCTGCTGGCGGATGCAGTACCAGTTCGACACGTGCACCAGGGTGCGCGCCTGCGCCGCCAGGGCATCAGCAACCTCGGGATGGGCGTGGCCGAGCGGGCAGACGGCGACGCCGCCGGCGAAGTCGAGGTACTTCTTGCCGTCGCGATCCCACAGGTAGGGGCCCTCGCCGCGCTCGGGCCAGATCGGAAAGCGCCCGTAGTTGGGCACCACGTACTTGTCCAGCCAGGCCGGGTCGAATTCGTTCAAGTCTGCCATCGTCGGGTTTCTCGGAAAAAGGGTTCGTTCGCCGTAGCGGTCCGGTCTCACAAATGAATCTCGGTGCCGATGCCGACATCGGTGAAGATTTCCAGAATCAGCGCGTGCGGGATGCGGCCGTCGATGAGGTGAACTTTGCCAACCCCCCCGCGCAGCGAGGCGAGCGAGGAATCCACCTTCGGAATCATGCCACCGCCGATGACGTCCTCGGCCTTGAGCCGGTCGATGGCCTGCGGATCGAGGGTCGGGATCAGGGTCGACTCATCCTTGGGATCGCGCAGCACGCCGCGCACGTCGCTGAGGAAAATCAGCTTGGTCGCCTTGAGCTGGGTCGCCAGCGCGCCGGCGGCGAGGTCGGCGTTGACGTTGAGGGTCTTGCCGCTGGCGCTCTCCCGCGCCACCGGCGACACCACCGGCACAAATTCACCCGCCACCGCCGCCTGGATCAGGCCGGTGCGACAGTCGGTCACCTCGCCGACCCAGCCGAGGTCGCCCTTCATCTTGTCGCCGACAAAGACCTCGGTTCCCGGCAGACCGACCGCCTTGCCGCCGAAGGCATTGATCTTGGCGACGATTTCCGGGTTAATCACCCGCGCCAGGGTCTGTTCGACGATCTGGATCGTCTCGTCGTCGGTGACGCGCATGCCGTTGATGAAGCGCGCCTGCAGGCCGCTCTCCTGCATGGCCTTGGAGATCGCCTTGCCGCCGCCGTGGACGATGACCGGGTTGATGCCGACCGCCTCCAGGAAGACCACATCGCGCAGGAACAGGTCGACCTGGGCCGGATCCTCCATGGCGCTGCCACCGACCTTGATCAGGAAGGTGTGGCCGCGGAAGCCCTGCATGTACGGCAGGGCTTCGAGCAGGACGGAGGCTTTTTCGGCGGCGTTCATGGCAAAGGGGGAAAAGGTGGGAAGGATAGGCACCCAGCCGCAGCGTCAAGCCAAAGCATGGAATAAGCGCGGAGGCCGCCGGGGGAGGTGGCAATCTCAAATCGCAGATTTCAGATTTCAGATCGCCAAGCCCCCTGCCCCGCCGGCGGCGGGGCGTTGCCTGCGCGGTCGATGCCCGCGGCTACAGATCATCGCGGTCACTGCCCGCGGCTACAGATCATCCGCGGTCACTGCCCGCGGCTACAGTTCGGCGCTGCCGAGCAGTTGGGCGACCTCGATCTGGCCCTCGGGGTGGCGTTCAGCGAGGGCGTCACGCAGGACTTCCGAGCGCTCTTTCTCACCGTGCACCAGAAAGACCCGCCGTTTCGGGCCGCCGATGCGGTCGAAGTAGGCGAGCAGTTCGTCGTGATCGGCATGACCGGAAAAGGCGTCGAGGGTTTCGATCTCGGCACGCACCTCAAACTCGTCGCCGAGGATGTTCACCTTCTTGTGACCGCTGCGCAGCTTCCAGCCGAGGGTGTTCTCGGCGCAGTAGCCCACGAAGAGCAGGATGTTGTCGGGGTTGCCGACATGGTTGCGCAGGTGGTGCAGGATGCGGCCGCTCTCGGCCATGCCGGAGGCGGAAATGATGATCGAGGGGCCCTTGACCTTGTTGAGTGCCTTCGATTCCTCAATGCTGCGCACGAGGTGCAGTCCCTCAAAACCGAAGGGGTCCTGGCGCATGAACACCGCGTCGCGCACCTCCGGCTTGAGGTCTTCGAGGTGCAAACGGAAGATCTCGGTGGCACGCACCGCCAGCGGGCTGTCGACAAAGGTCGGCACCGGCGAAAAACAATGCTCCGAGCGCAGCTTGTCGAGGGTGAACAGCAACTGCTGGGTGCGCTCCAGGGCGAAGGCCGGGATGATCAGGCGCGAGCGCCGCTGCTGAATCTCGCGGATGAGCCGGCAGATGTGATCGGTGGACTCTGCCCCCACCTCATGCTTCCGACCACCATAGGTGCTCTCCATGATGACGATGTCGACCCCCTCACTGGGGGCGGCGCGGTCGAGCAGGTCGTTCTCCGGTCGGCCGACATCGCCGCTGAACAGCAGGCGGGTTTTGCGACCCGTCTCACGGTCGTCGATGTCGAGCAGGATCTGGGCCGAGCCGAGCACGTGCCCGGCATCGATGAAGGTCATGCGCACGCCGTCGGCCACCGGCAGCGGCCGGTTGTAGCTGACCGAGACGAACTGGCGCATGCACTCCTCGGCGTCGCGCACCGTGTAGCTGGGATCGAGCAGCGGCAGGTCGTCGCGCTTGCGGTGGCGGTTCAGCCAGCCGATGTCGTTTTCGTGAATCTTCGCCGCGTCCGGCAGCATGATGCTGCACAGGTCGCGCGTCGCCGGCGTCGCGTAGATGTTGCCGGTGAAGCCGCGCCGGCACAGGTGCGGCAGGTTGCCGCAGTGATCGATGTGGGCGTGCGACAGCAGCACCGCGTCGATCTTCTCCGGATCAAAGGGAAACTCCCGGTTGCGCTCCAGCGCCTCGGCGCGTCGCCCCTGGTAGAGCCCGCAGTCGAGCAGCAGCCGCGCGCCATTGACTTCAATGAGGTGCTTCGATCCCGTCGTCGTGCCGGCCGCGCCGCAAAAGGTGATTTTCATGATGGGGGTACGCCCATCCCAACCGAAAGCGACGCACGAGGCAAGGGGGAAGTCGGGAGGGATTTAGGATTCGTGATTCTTGATTCTTGATTTGCGGCGATCGGTTCGCGGTTTCGCGAATCATCAATCACGAATCATCAATCATCAATCCCCTCCCCTACCCCGTCGTGCGCAGGCCGGAGGCGAGGGCGTTGACGGAGACGAGCAGGTCGGGCAGCAGGGCTTCGGCGGCATCCGCGCGTCCCTCCGCCAAAAGCCCGCGCCAGCGGCGCAGCAGGTCGATCTGCTGGGCGTGCAGCACCCCGAGCGGTTCCTCACGGATGGCGAGCGTGTAGGCCAGGCGCGGCCGGCGCGCCTCAAAGGTGCCTTGGAAGATCTCTTCGAGCAGGGTGCGTGTGCGCTGGTGTTCGGCGAGAATGATCTCGAGGAACCGCGCGCGCACCTCGGCCTGCGGCACGAGTTCGGCATAGTCGGCCATGAGCCGGGTGTTGGAGCTGACCAAGGAGCCTTCGATGTTGGTCAGCACGTAGCGCAGGAAGGGCGAGCGACGCAGGACGTCGCGCAGGCCGGCAAACGCGGCGGGTTCCTCGCGGCGCAGTTGTTCGAGCGCCGAACCGGCACCGAACCAGCCGGGCAGGTAAAACCGCGCCTGCGTCCAGGAGAAGACCCAGGGAATGGCGCGCAGGTCCTCGAGCGTCGCCTGACCCGTGCGCCGCGACGGCCGCGAGCCGATGCGCGAGTTCTCAAGGGCATCGATCGGCGTGGCATGCCGATAAAAGTGCATGAAATCCGGCGCATGCAGCAGGCCGCGGTAGGCATCGCGACTCCAGCCCGCTAGGCGATCCATCAGCGGCCGGATCTCCGCCTGATCGGCGCCCTGGCCCCGGGCGTGGCGGGCGGTGGCGGCGGCGGCCGAGGCCATGAGCAGCTCGGTGTTGTACACCGCCGAATTCAGGTGGGCGTACTTCTGCGCGATGGTTTCCCCCTGCTCGGTCATGCGCAGGCGACCGCTCAGCGAGCCCTGCGCCAGGGCCTCCATGAACCAATGCGTCGGGCCGGCGCCGCGACCCACCGTGCCGCCGCGACCGTGGAAGAACACCGCCCGTGCGCCATGGCGGGCGCAGGTCTCGGCCAACTCGCTCTGGGCGCGATGCAGGGCCCACTGGCTGGCGAGAATGCCGCAGTCCTTGTTCGAGTCGGAGTAACCCACCATCATCTGGAAGGTCGCCTCGCCGGGCGTCAGGCTGCGACGCGTCACCGGATGGGCCAGGAAGTCCTCGACGATGCCGGGCGCGGCCTCGAGGTCGGCCATGGTTTCAAACAGCGGCGTCACCGGCAGCGGGCAGCACAGGCCGCCGTCGCGCCACTCGGCGAGACCGGCCTCGCGGGCCAGCAGGTAAACCGTCAGCAGATCCTCGGCGTTGCGGGTCATCGACACGATCAAGGCGCCCAGCCCCGCCGTGCCATGCCTTGCCACATGGCTGGCGAGCACGCGGTGGCAGGCCAAAACGGTGTCGGCTTCCGGACCCGCCGACAGACCCGGTGCGAGGAAGGGTCGCGGCGAACGCAGCTCGCGCTCGAGCAGCTCGCGTTTCTCCTCGCGACTCCACTCGGCGAGCGGGCGACCGCCGAGCAGGCCGGCGGCGGCGAGCAATTGCTCCAGGGCCTTTTCGTGGAAGGCCGAGTTCTGCCGCACATCGAGGATCGCAGAATGGAAACCAAAGGCCAGCAACTGGCGCTGGAAGGGCACGAGGAATTCGTGCGCCAGCCCCTTCGCCCCCACCTCTTCCAGGGCGCTCGCATACACCCCGAGGTCGGCGGCGAGTTGATCCGGCGCGCTGTAGGCGGCCGGACTGTCGGGCTGTTCGAAGGCCAGCAGCACCTTCGCCCGCATCAGGTAGGCGGCGGCGCGCCAGGGTTCCTCGCGGTTGCGACCGAGGATGTAGGCGACATCGGCCCGGCCTTCGAGTTCGGCGGCAAGGCGGTCGTTCAGGGCCTGCAGGGCGGCGGGCGTGGCCTGGAAAAGCGAGCTGAGCGGCGAGTGATACGCCAGTTTTTCCAGCGAGCGCCGGTGGATGCGCAGGGCGTTCTGGCGCAGCGCCCGCAGCGAGCGCGCGGTGACCTCGGCCGTGACAAAGGGATGGCCGTCGCGGTCGCCCCCGATCCAGGTGCCGAAACGGATGAGCGGCGGCAGATCATCGAGCGCCGCCGGCGCAAACCCGGCCGCGGCCCAGGCCTCGTTCAGGTGCACGTGGGCGCGCGCCAGCGCCTCGGGAAAGACCTCACGCAGGTAATAAAGCGCGTTGTCGAGCTCCGCCTCAATGGTCGGCCGGGTGACATGGATCTCGCCGGTGCGCCAGAGGTTCTCCAAATGAATCTCCAGCAGGCGCTGCATGCGCTCCTGCTCGCGCGGCGTGTAGGCCGCGTTGTCGTGCCGGTTCATCAGCGCGTAGATCTCGCGGTGCAGCTCGCGGGCGGTGTCGCGCTTCGACTCGGTCGGGTGGGCGGTGAGCACGGGCTCGACGCAGACCTGGCGCAGGAT
>CANNUR010000070.1 GCA_947523045.1 uncultured Prosthecobacter sp. | reverse complement strand
ACGAAAGGAGGCAGATTGTGCTGGTAGTAGGGAAGGCCCAAAACGAGCTTGAGCCAGAAGGAAGTTCGTAAAGTATGGGTGCCCGCACCGCCATGTTTTCGCCATTCCATTGAGAATGGCCTCTGGGTGCGGCAAGGAGCATTCCCACGATCACGGAGGCGACTCGATGGCGAGGAACAAGATTTCCTGCTTGTCGGGCCCGCGGAACCCGAAAATGCGGTGCGCCGCCGGGGTTTGATTCTCGGCATGGGCCTCAAGGAGTTCCTCGCCCTTCGGACCGGCAAGGTGCTGAACGGGGGGGGCGGCCGGAGAGATGGGGCCTTTTTCAGAAGCAGATCGATCAATCTCACCGCACGCCCGCTCTACGAGATCCCGATCTTTTGTCTCTGTCATGGTATGAAATGAACTCAGTTAAGGATGCGGAGTGATCGCAATAATCGTGATCATCTTCTTGTCTGGGCCGTAGAACCAGAATATCCGGTAGGCCGCCGGGGTTTGATTCTCGGCATAGGCCTCGAAGATTTCTTCGCCGTTCGGGCCGGTCAGGGCGCTGAACTTGTGGGTGTTGAGGCCGGGGTGACGGGGATTCATCTCCAGGTAGCCGAGTGCCTTGCGAACGGCCTTGAAGCGCTTGCTGAGGCTCGGGTCGGACTCAAGCGAGCTCAGGTCGGATTCAGCCTGCGCGGTAAATCGAAGGGCGAAGGCCATGAGCTACTCGTCCTCATTGACGTAGGCGGCAAAGCTGCCCAGCGAACGCGTCTTGCCTTCTGCAGCCTGAGCGAGTCCGGCTTTCACCGCGCCAAGGGCTGCAGCGTTCTCGAATAGCCATTTTTCACGGGCAGGGATTTCAGCGAAGGGTTCGAGGAGAATGTTGCCGTCCGCCATGCGTCGTGCACGAAAACTGCTGACACCCCGAGCGAGTTTGCCGAGTGCGAGCCGCCCCTTGGAATCCGGTCGGAGTTGCCGAATGACCTCTTTCATGAGGCCAGTTTCGCCGTTTGGTGGGATTTTGTCAATGTGGGATGACTGACCGTTCCCACATTGACATCTGGTTCTCAGTCCCCCTGCCCAGCAAACCTGCCAGCCTACCACTTGCCGGTGAGGCCGAGGCTGTAGGTGGTGCCGGTCTTGGTGACGGCGAAGGGCAGGCCGCCCTCGAAGTAGCGTTCGCGCGGCTGGTTGAGCAGGTTGCTGACGCGCAGGTTGAAGGACCAGGTCTTGCTGATCTCCTTGGAAAAGGCGAGGTCGAGCGAGGTGAAGGGGCGCTGGTAGATGTCGGGCGTCAGGTTCGATTCGAACTGGCCGCCGACGGTGTACAGCAGCGGGCCGGTGACGTTGAGCAGGACGGCGCTGGTCAGGCCCCAGTCCTTGATCTCGTGGCTGAGGTTGAAGTTGAAGGTGTAGTCGGGCTGACCCTGCAGCGGGCGGTCGAGAGACAGCCCCGCGCGCTCACGAATCTCCTGGCTGTTCTGGCTGAGGGCGACCTTGGAAAAGACGAAGCCGTAGTTGAAGCCGACGCTGAAACCCTCAAGCGCCTCAATGAGTCGGCCCAGTTCCTTGTAGGCCTCGATCTCGAAACCGTACACCGAGGCACTCTCCTCGTTCTCGGCGGTGTTGAAGACGCCGAGGTTGACGAACTCGATGGGTTTGCGGATCTGCTTGGCGAACAGCGACACGGCGAACTGGTCGCCCGGCGCCGGCATCCACTCCCAGCGCAGGTCGTAGTTCATGATCGAGGACATCTCCAGGCCGGGGTTGCCGACGAAGAAGTTGCCGGTTTCCGGATCGCGCGAGAAGACCAGGGCGAGTTCCTTGAAGGTCGGGCGCGCGACCGTGCGGCTGATCGAGGATCGCAGCGACATGGTGTCGGCGATCTCCCAGCGGTTCGACATCGACGGCAGCAGGTCGGTGCGGTTGAGTTCAAAGCTGTCGGACTTGCCGCTGGCGAAGTTGCTGCCGCCGTCGCCGACGCGTTCGACGGTGACCTGCATGCGCGTGGCCTCGACGCGGGCGCCGACGGTGGTTTCCAGGCGGTCGCTGAGGTTGAAGGTGAAGGCGCCGTGGGCGGCGGGAATGGTCTGGGTCGCCGCGTAGACCTCGCGGGCCGGGATGTTGAAGGCGCGGGCCAGGAAGAAGTTGTCGCGCACGAGGTCACCGCCGAGGCCGTTCGGGTCGCGGGTCTGGTCGACCAGATCGATGCCGCCGAGCAG
This sequence comes from uncultured Prosthecobacter sp., assembly GCA_947523045.1. GTDB lineage: Bacteria > Verrucomicrobiota > Verrucomicrobiia > Verrucomicrobiales > Verrucomicrobiaceae > Prosthecobacter. Next base: position 10,585 of record CANNUR010000070.1, on the reverse strand, counting down.
GTCACCGAGGGTGAGCATGCGGCGGTCATCCGGGCTGGGCGGCAGGCGCAGCAATGGCTGGCCGGGGGCGAGGCCAAGGAAGTCGGCGACCAACTGGCCGTCGGGCAGGCCGACGTACTCAAAGTTGTCGGTTTTGTAGTCGCGGGTGCTGTGATCGAAGTTGCCGCCGAACTTGAACTTCGTGCCGGTGCCGCCGTCGCGGGCGCCCTCGTCGAGGGGGATCTCGAAGTTGAGGGCGACGTTGTAGTTGGTGTCATCGAGGCGGCGCCAGGTGCGCTCGAAATCGGGCGGGGCGGGATCGCCGGGACCGACGTAGGCGTTGATGCTGGGGTCGGTACTGAAGGCGTAGTTGGCCTTGCGCAGGTCGGGCTGGTTCTGCGAGGACATGCTGTAGGCGACGAGCCAGTCCATCTTGATGTCGCTGGTGCCGGGCATGACATGCTCGCCGGTGAACTGCAGGGTCTGCAGGCGGCGCTCGGTGTAGAACATGAATTCGCGGAAGATCATCAGCTCCGGCAGGTTGAGCGAGGGACCGAAGGAGAAGATGGCGTCGTCCTGGGCGGAGAGGTTGGCGAACCAGGTCAGGCTGACGCGGTTTTCCGGGTCGAACTCGAGCGAGGCGCTGAGCAGGGCGCCGGCGAGCAGGTTTTCGGTTCCGCGCTGGAAGTCGAACTGCTGGGTCGGCTGGGCGACGCCGTTGCCGATGTTGGCGAAGCCGCGTTCGCCGACCTCGGCGGTGAATTTTTTGCCGTAGGTGAAGCCGCCGATGAGGCCGAGCGTGCCGCCCATGAAATCCTCGAAGCGGGTGCCGCCAATGGCGCTGACGCTGAAGTCCATGGGCGCGTCCTTGTAGGTGGTGCCCATGGCGCGGTCGCGCAGGGCACGCGCGGCGGCGAGGGAGTTGGCCGAGAGCCGCGCGGCGAGGGTGTCGGCCGGCGACAGCGCAGGGTCGTTGTAGGTGAGCGCCGCGGAACTGTTGGGCAGGGCGTTGAGGTCCTGCATGATCGACGGCAGTTCGCGCGACCCGGCATCGCCGAGCAGGCCGGTGCCGCCGCCGCGGTAGCTGAGGAACTGGTTGCCGGTGGCGAGAGTGTTGTAGCCGTAGGACATCGAGACGTTGAGGAAGGGTTCCTTCGGCACGCGCTTGGTGATGATGCTCAGGTAGCCGCCGGTGGCCTCACCGGGCATCGACGGCACGGCGGTCTTCGAGCTGACCACGGTCTCGATGAGGCCGGTCGGGAAGATGTCGATGTTGACCGCACGCTTGTCGGGGTCGGAACTCGGCAGGCGGGCGCCGTTGAGCACGACGACGTTGTAGCGGTCGCTCAGGCCGCGCACGACGACGTAGCGGCTGTCGACCACCGCCGTGCTCGACAGGCGCTTGAGCGCACTGCCGATGTCGCCGGAGGAGCCGGCGCTTTTCAGCAGGGTCGGCGCGATGGCGCTGGCGAAGGACTGCAGGGAGGCGCCGATGCTGAGCGGTGCTCCGGCGGTGTCCTCGCTGATCAGTTCCTGCACCGTGAACTCCTCAAGCTCGACCACCTCGGCGGTCATTTCCAGCTCCACCTCGCGCACGCTGCCGGCGCTGACCACCACGCCGCTCTGGCTGGTGCGGATGTAGCCCTCGGCGCTGGCGGCAAGGCGATACACGCCGGGTTCGAGATCGTTGACGAAGAACCGGCCCTCGGCGTCGGTGCGCACGCTCTGTCCGCCGGGTTCAAGGATCAATGCCACCTCGGGCACGCCGACGTAGAAATCCGCGTCCCTGACCAGACCGCGCAGGCCACCGCGCAAACTGTCCTGGGCCTCGACACCGGCAGCCCAGAGGCACAGGACGACCAGGACGAGAAACCGGCAATGAAAGTGGATCCGCTTAGAATTCATGCTCGCCTCCACCCGTTCAGTTGGCCGCCGCCGCGCTGCCCGCCAGCGCCGCCATCCCTTCCAACACCCCGGCTGGCAGCGGCCGGCCTGTGCGCGCCCGACACAGGCAGATTTCGACGGCGCCGGTGAGGGCGGTGCGCCGGTTGGGATTTTCCGCACAAGCGCGTGCGGCCTCGGTCAGCAGAGCCTGCGCTACCTCCTCGCGTCCGGCCTGTTCGTGAGCCGCGGCGAGCCAGGCAAAGGCAAAGGGGTGATGCATGGCCTCCATGCCGCGCGCCTGGGCCTCGGCCTGCTCCAGCACAGCCGTCAAATCCGCGGCGCGACCGCGCAGACGCCAGAGTCTGGCCATCTGGTAAAGCAGCCGCGCCTGCGCCTCATGCGGTGCACCCAAACGCTCCTCGGCCCGGCTGAACAACCGCCGCGCCCGAGCCTCGTGACCGGCCTCATAAAAGGTCGCCGCGGATTCGACCAGCATCTCGGCATGAGCCACCCGCGACAGCGTCAGCACTTCAAGCGCGGCATTGATGAGGCCGTCGCCCAGGGCCTGCTGCTGGCGGTCACTGGAGGCAAGCCGATCCAGCGCCTGGCGGAACAGGCGGCGGGCGCTGTCGTGCAAGCCCGGGGCCGGCCGCCCGCGCACCGCCGGGTCCTGACCGGCCGCGCGCAGGTTCGCCAGGTTGTAAGTTCCCGTCTCAGCAGACTCCTGCGTCAGCAGGGCCGCCGTGGCGACGTAACGCGCCCCGGGATCGCTCAGCGCCTGCCACCAGGTGGAGGTGACGGCTTCGTCGCGGCCGAGCAAACGCCCGACGAAGACTAGACGGGCGAGCAATTGCTCCGCCTGCCAGGGTTTGACCAGGGCCGGCAGACCGGTGGCGAGATCGAGCCATTCGCGGGCGCGCTGGGGATCGGTCTCGGCCTCGGCGAGATCCAACAGGAGCAGGCCGGCACGGTGGTCGCTGATGCGGGCAGCGAGTTCACGCGCGGTCGCCAGCCGCCCCTGAGTCAGGGCCTGGCGACCGCACTGGTAGAGCAGGCGATCGCGGGTCTCGCGGTCGCCGCTGATCTGCAGGGCCAGGCGCACGGCCAGGGCCAGCGGATCGTCAGCGGCCGCGGATGGCAGCGACGGACGGTCCGGCACCAGGCGCACCTCGCGGCGCACCTCGGGCGGCAGGCCTTCGAGGGCTTTGTCGATGCCGGCTTGATCCTGGGCATCCGCCCGGGCGAATGCCGTCTGCAGAAGCAGCGCAGCCACGGCAGCCGGGAAACCAAAGAAGAAAGAAAAAGGGCGCATGAAACGGGGTGTGGAAGCGCGGTGACGCACTCCCACGGAGTGCGTTCGACAGGAACCCACCGGCCGCCTTTCGCCAAAGCCTCGCTGGCAACAATTCCGTCACCTTGACCCCCGGCTTATGTGTCGGGAAACGCATCAAAAAAAGGCGGGACGGCATCTCTGCCGTCCCGCGCTTGGGGGTTGTTTTGCAGCGAGGTGCTTCAGAGACCGTAGACGCGGTAGAGCACCGTGTCGGTCGCCTCGCTGGTGCTGTCGGTGTAGCTGACGGCGCCGGCCGTGCCGCTCAGCGGCTCAGGGGTCAAAACGACCCACTTCTTGCCGTCGTCGGACTTCTCGACCACATACAGCACATCGGCGTCGGCGGCCTCAAAGTTGACCGTCGGATGGCCCTCGTTCTCGCCGAGCACGACCACCGGGCGGTCGAGATTGTCGGCGGGGAAGACCTGCAGGGCGTGCAGCGAGGTCCAACCGAACATGGCGTTGTTGTCACGCATGGCGCCGGCGAAGGCGGCATTGACGAAGCCGGCAGGCAGGGTGACGCCACCGGCCAACGGCACATCGTAGGCGGCGCCGGCGGGGTCGAGGCGCAGGTCGAGACCGTTCTTGGTGTAGAGCGGGCAGGGCACGACCGGATTGGCGATGGCGGAGAAGCGCCAGGGCGTGCGGATCTGCGAGGCCCCGGGCTGCTGCAGCGTGGTGATCTGGTTGAGGATGGGGATGGCCACGCCGCCGACGGTCGCCGAACTGGCACCGACGCCGACGCTGCTCGAGGCAGGCAGCGGCTGGCCGGAGGTGGCGGTGGCACGATAGGCGTAGAGGTTGCTCCAGCTCAGCAGGGTGGTGATGGCGCCGCCGCCGGTCTCGGCCGCACGGCTGACGTTGTTGGCGTTCTCAACCAAACCGTTGTGCATGGCGATGTGGGCTTCGAGCTTGGGATTGAAGCCCTCGAACTTGGTGCCGCCGGCGAGCATGGTGAAGTTGAAGACATTGACATCGGTCATCGGCAGGCGGTCACCGTTGTCGGGCTCGCCGCCGTCCCACTCCATGAGTTTGTCATACTGGTAGTCGGAGCCGGATTCGGTCTGACCCACCGGGGTGTTGAAGCCGTCGTGGCCGCTGCGCAGGGCGTTGCCGCTGACGTTGATGGTGCCCTGCACCACGGTCCAGAACTGGTGGTTGCCACGGAAACCTTCGTCGCCGTCAAACGCGTCGTCCTGGTTGGCGCTGGAGAAAAGGAAGCGGGTGTCGTGCCTGCCACCGAACCATTCGAAGCCATCGTCCTTGTTCTGGAACACCTCGCAGTGTTCGAAGACGAAGCCCGAGCCGACACCACAGATGGTGATGCCGTTGATCTCGTTGCCGACCGCGGCCGCGCCGATGACGAAGCCGCCGTAGCGGTTGACCACATAGCGCATGACACCGCTGTCATCGTCATCGTCCGTGCCGCCGTAGAGGGTGAGCTCACTGTTGAGCACGTTGCTGCCGGAACCGCTGGACAGACCCTCGGGGTAGTCGGTGCCGATGCCGGCATTCTGGATGCGGCGGAAGTTTTCCGTCAGGCTGTCCGCATGGGCATCCCAGATGCCGTCGTCATCGACGTCGGTGTTGCCGGTGTTGGCGGCGACGTGGGCGCGACCACAGAGGATGATGCCACCCCAGAGACCACTCTTGGCAAAGCCGTTGTTGCCGGTCGGATCGCCCGGAGTGTAGTTGTTGTTCGCGAGCGCACCGACGTCGATGACGCGGCCGAGCAGGTTGGTGACCGAGGACGGCACGGTGGCCGCTCCGCCGGGCACGTTCGGATCATCGATCGAAGTGAAGAGGATCGGCGCATCGACGGTGCCGTTGGCAACGATCTTGCTGCCGCGGGCGACGACGAGCGTGCCGGGTTCTTCGGCGATGTCCGACTCCGTGGCGCGCAGGCCGCGGATGACGGTGCCGGGCTCAATGGTGAGCTTGGCGCCGTTGGAGACGATGATGACGCGACCGAGGATGTAGACGTTGTCGCGGGTCCAGCGGGTATCAGTGGTGATGCGGTTGTCGTTCTGCGAGCCGACGACGATGAAGTCGGCCCGCGCCGCGCCGGGCAGGGCGGCGGCCAGGACGGCCGCGGCGAGGAAGGTGGCTTTGAGCGTGTGTTTCATGATGGATTGCAGAAGGCGGGGTCGGAGATGGAGGCGTTGGCGGAGGGCATTCGTCTCAATCGAGGCTAAGGGTGACGAGGCCGGACTCGACCGGGTCCGTGCGGTTGCCGGGATCCTGGGTGAGCAGGAACCAGCCGAAGCCCTGCCAGACGCCGGCGCCGCCGCCATTGCGGATGACATGACCCTGGAATTTGACGGTCTTGTTGACCGCACCGTCGTAGCTGAAGGTGCCGCTGAACAGACCCTTGGCGGCGTCCAGCTTGAGCTTGACCAGGCGCGGATTGTTGCCGTCGATGCTGAACTTCTTGGCATCGACCAGGGTGAGGGCGACGTCGGGGCGGGCCGGATCAGCCGGATCCTCAATGCTCAGACCAGCGTCCGTGAACTCCAGCAGGGCGGCTGCACCGGGTGCGGCATCCAGGATCGTGCGGGCCTTGTCGGTCCGGGCATAGCGACCGCCGGCGATCGTCAGGTTGCCCGCAACGAGGTTGAAGCCCCCGGCATAAGCGCGGCTCTTGGTGCTGGTGTTCTGCGGACGCAGCCAGCTCAGTGTGCCGCCAACAGTGTCGTCATTGGCCGGGTTCACGCCCTCGGCGGGAGTGCCGTTGTTGAGCTGCAGGTTGCCGACCAGGGAACCCTTGGCGGGCGTGTAGAGAGGGTTGAAAACGAGCACCTGGCCGGTCGGACCGACAAAGGTGGCGCCCGCCAGTTTCTCGCCGTCGGCGCTGGTGCCGACCAACTTGACGCTGCCATCGGCCTTGATGGCGAGGTTGAGCAGGGTGACCCCCTTCGGACGCGTGTCGGATTCGCCGCTGGCGGTGACCGCCACGTTGTAGACGCCCGGATACAGGTTCGTCGGATTCTTGCCGTCGAACTTGCGGCGCCAGCCGGTGACCGCAGTCGAGCGGATGCCGGTCTGACCGGGGACAAGGAAGGCATCGCGGATCACCGCCGACGACAGCACCTTGCGGGCGGTGTCGGCGCCATCCGGCGTCTGGATGGTGAAGACAAGCTCCAGCGGCACGAAGCTCAGGCCGGGACGGCGGATGAGGAGGGTGGCGGTCGGCGAGGCCGCTGCGGGGTCGTTGAGGAAACCGATGAACTTGATCGGCTTGGCGGCCCCGAGGAACAGATTGCCGGAAATGGAGCCAAGCTTGGTGATGCTCATGTCAATGCGGCCACCGAGATTGTCGGTGTGCGAGTAGCCGCCGCTGAAGGTGGAGCGGGCGATCCAGGCGGTGTAAACACCATCCAGATTCGTCAGGATATTGTTGACCACCAGCGTCGCCGGGCGCTGCACCTTGGTTTTGCCGTTGGTGAGGGTGATGACCAGGTTGAACGGTGCGGCGGGATTTTTGTTCAGGGCGATCGGGCGACCAGCGATGATGCCGGTGGCGGCATCGACGGCCATGCCCTTGGGCAGACCGGAGACGGCGAACAGCGAGGCACCGTCGGCCGGGATCTGGAAGGGCGGGTAGTCGGCGCCAAGCGTCGCGGCAGGCAGAACGATCGGATTGTCACCGGTGGCGAAGGTCGGCGCGCCGTCATAGACGGAGAGGGCGAAGTCACCCGACTCCAGCGAATCGAAACCGGCGGTGGCGTTGCCCGCGAAGACTTCGCAGGTGTAGACGTCACCGTCGTTGTCGTTGGTCAGCCCCTTGATGGCGAGGGTTTTGCCGGTGACGCCGGCGAACTGACCGCCGTTGGCGAGGTCGACGCCGTTGCGCTTCCACTGGAAGCGGGCGGGCTTGCCAAAATAGACAGCATTGAGCTTCACTGCGCCACCCAAGGCACCGCCGATCATGCGCGCCTCGGTGTCGATGACGACGACCTCGGCCGGCAGGCTGTTGGTGGCGCCGCCACCGGACACAGGCGGCTGGGAGGGAGCATTGCTGGCGACGCAAACATAAGCGCCGGCGTCTTCGGGACGGGCCTTGTTGATTTCCAGCTGCGGATCGGTGGCGCCGGGCAGGTTGGCACCCTTCTTCCACTGGTAAACCACCCCTTCAGGAGCCACCGCCTCGGCGTTCAGCGTGATGGCCGAGCCGAGGGCGACAACGTCGCCGGCGGGCTGCTGGGTAAAGGTCGGCTTGGCCGAGAAAACCTGCAGTTCGACCTCGTTGCTGGTGACCGTGACGGGACCGTCGGTCACCACGCAGTCATAAACACCCGTGTTCTTCGGCGTCACCGAGGCGAGGTTCAGGGTCGCCGCGTTCGCCTTGGCGATGTTTTTGCCATTGAAGCGCCACTGGTAGGTCGGCAGGAAGGAGGTGTCGGCAACGGCACTGAAGGTCACCGCCGAGCCCTGGAACACGACTTCATCAGCCGGCGTGCGCGAGGCGCCAACGTCGGTGACACGATAGTCGTCGCCAGCGGTGGTGTGGGCGTTGGCCGTGCCGCCGATGTTGGAGCCGCCAGCCAGGCCGCCGATGTGGGCGACCAATTCAAGGGCGCCGGAATCGGGGCTGACGAAGCTGTGGTTCGGAAACAGGCCGTCGGGTGTGACGAAACTCTGGGCGGTCGAGAAGATGGCCTGCTGGGGTGCCGTGGCGGGTGTGGCCCCGTTGAGGATCCAAACGTAGATGGTCTCGCCGTCGACGCTGGCGCCGGATTCGTAATCGAGGGCCAGATCGAAGAAGCCGCGCTCGCCGCCCACATTGAGCGGGGCGTTCGACTGGGCGACCTGGGTGAAGACGGCGTCAAGCTGGGCGAAGGTCTTGCCCTCGAACTCGAAGCCGTCGGGAAAGACGCCAAAGCGCACCGTGGCGGTGCCGATGCCGACGAGGCCATTGCTCGGGGCGATGCCATTGCCGAGGTTGCTGGCAAAGAGCTTGGCCGGCGCCGCTTCGGCGGCTCCGTACAGGCCGAGCGTCAGCGCGGCGGTGAGAAAGAGTTGTTTCATGGGGAACGCGTTTTTGAAATGAAGAGTGGGTTCAGTCGGCGAAGGGTTCGGGCAGGGCAAAACCGGCGGTGCCGGCCTGCTCCTTGAACAGGAGGGCCTTGGCCGGCAGCAGCAGCGCAGCGCCGGCGTCGGTGACGCTGTCGCCAAGCGCGCGCCAGCCGGTACCGCCGGGGCCGCCGGTCTTGAAGTAGTAGCCGGTGAGCACGCCGTCCTGTTCGAGGTAGACGACATCGGCCGCGCCCGGGCCGGTGCCGCCGGTGAGGTTCGACTGGATGTCACTCGCCGACAGGCTGGTGGGCACCAGGAAGGGATTGTTGACGATGTTCTGACCGGTGGCGACGCTGGCCACGTGGCGGGCCGGCAGGGCGTCACCACTCAGGCGCAGCGTGCGGTCGGTACCGGCGACACGCACGATCATGAGGCCGCTGCCGGGCGCGATCACCGTGGCACCCTGATTGGCGCCATCGGGATCGTCGGTGCGACGCCACTGGCTGGCGTCGGTGCGGTAGAAGTAACCGACCAGCACACCGTTCTCCGTCAGGTAAACCTTGTCGGCCGCATTCGCGATGGCCGCGCCGGTCAGGCCGACCTCGTTGGCCGCGCCGAGCACCGTGGCGATCCGGCTCAGTTCATAAACCACAAATTCATCGCCGACATTCGGCGTGACCGCGAAGGCGGCGGTCACTTCCTGGCCGGCCTGGGCGGTGATGCGCGCGCTGTGGCCGTAGGCGTTGTTGCCGGCGGGGTTGGCACGGCTGACGATCTTCAGCGCATGCGGCGCGGTGAGCACATCCGGCAGGCTGGCGGGACTGGAGGTCAGCGTCAGGTCGGAGCCATCGACCGCCTGCACGGTTCCGGAAGCAACGATGCGGACATTGGCGAGGCCAACCAGCGTGGTCTTGCCTGCCGGCAGGTTGAGCGTGATGGTGCCGGCGGTGCGGCTCATGGGCAGCTTGTCGGCCTGGGCCCGCGCCTGCGGAACAGCGAGGGCGAGGAGCGCGAACAGCGCGAGGTCAGTGGGTCGGATGCGGATCATGGGGATGGAGGGCTTGCATGGGCGCAACACAGTTCGCGCCTACCCGTTGATTGGAACCCACCTGCCGGCCTTCGCCAAAGCCTCGCTGGCAACAGTTTCGTCACCTCTTGAGCGCGCTCCCGACAGATTCCCCTGCGGGGGGATGACATCGCTGCCGGAGCAAGCCGAATCGTGTCACGATTGCGTCACGGCGCGACGACTTCCGCGCGCCTGGGACCGACCTCGGCGGCCTCCATCACCATGTCCGCATCAAGGGCTCCGGCGATGCGCTCGCGCAGTGGGCTTCCCTCCATGGCCAGCCCCGGAAACTTCACGGCCAGCTGGCGGTAATACACTGCGGCGGCGCGGTCATCACCGCGCTGCTCGTAGTAGCGGGCAAGGGCGGTGAATTCACGCTGCTCGGCAAGCTGCAGTTCCGCCTGGCAGGCGCGCGCCTGCGCCCCCTTGTCGCTCTCCGGAAACCGGTTGAGGAACCAGCTCATCAGCACCGCCGCGCGTTCGCGGTCGCGCGGCGAACCGCCCTGCATGGCACGCCACTTCTGGCAGGCGATCGAGGCGGCCTGAAAACCGGCGTCATCGGCCAGTTCATGGCCGGCGTGCAGCTCGGTGAATTCCTCGTACTGCGCGCGCGCCTCGTCGGTGCGCCCCGCCCGCTCCAGCGCCAAACCTAACAAATAGCGCGCCTGAATGCCGGCTTCGGCATGCGGACCGTTGAGAACGATGCGGGCCAGCATGGCCACCACCTCGTCCGCCGCCACCGGCGCAGCGCGGTCGCGATCCGCCTCCCGTGTGCGTCGCTCACCCACCCCCAGCAGTCGCCGGACCAGCAGCAGTTGCTGCGCGTGGGCGCGAGCAAAGTGACCTGGCTGGCGCGTGACCAACGCGTCAAGGGCATCGAAGGCCGCGCGCTGGCGACCGGCGGTCTCATGCAGCCGAAACAATTCCCAGAGCGCTGCGGCAGCGGCTTCACTGCCGGGATAACGGCGTGCCAGTGCCTGCAGGCGCTCGGCCGCAGCTTCGGGTCCGTCGCGCTCCAGGACGCGGCGGGCCTCCTGCAAGCGCCGCTGCGCCGGATCCTCCACCTCGGCCGCGGCAACCAGCGACGACAGCAGCAGCAAACCAAGCAGCCCCGCACGGGCGGGGCTGCAAACAGGGAAGATGACCGAACAACGCTTCACTCGCTGGGCGGGCTGACACCTTCTAGCGTCGGCAGCAGGTCGGTCACCGGTGCGGCAGCCGGCGCGGTCAGCGTGCCCGGCTTGTAGGCGCGCGCCAGTTCTTCCGAGGTTTTTTTGCCGACCGTGAGACGGCCCAGGGTGACGACCACC
>CANNUR010000069.1 GCA_947523045.1 uncultured Prosthecobacter sp. | reverse complement strand
CTCTATGGCAAGGATCCAAGTCGCCGCCGACTTCAAAGAGTTCTTGAAATTGTGCCTGGACCATGAAGTCCGCTTCATGGTGATCGGCGGCTACGCCGTGGTGCATCACTCACGCCCTCGTTACACGGGTGATTTGGACATTTGGGTGGATGCTTCACAGGAGAATGCCGAGCGCGTTGTTCGTGTTTTGAGAGACTTCGGCTTCCACGGTGAGGATGTCACCACGGAGATGATCACCCGGCAAAATGACATCATTCGCATGGGGTTCGAACCCATGCGTCTGGAAATCTTTTCGCGCATTCCCGGCGTGGACTTTGGCCCCTGCTACGAGAGGCGCGTCCATGCCAAAATCGGCCGCCTGCAAGTACCGTTCATCGGTTTGGCGGATCTGAAGGCCAACAAAAAAGCCAGCGGTCGCTTCAAAGATCTGCAGGATCTCGAAGAACTGCCCTGAGCAAGGCTGGCGCCGAATGAATGTCAGCCCCCCTCCGGATCACTTCGCCGTGTAACCGCCGTCGACAGGCAGGTTGACGCCGGTGACGTAGCGCGAGGCATCGGCCAGCAGGAAGACCACCGCACCACCGAGGTCCGACGGATCGGCCATGCGGCCGAGCAGGGTGTGCTCGCAGTAGCGGCTCAGGAAGGGCTCGGGCTGCTGGTTGAAAAACCCTCCCGGCGACAGGCAGTTGACGCGCACGCCGCGCGGTCCATACAGCGCCGCGTAAAAGCGCGTCAGGTTGATCATGCCGCCCTTGTGGAAAAAGTAGTCGGGCGGCAGGTCGCCCATTGCCGTGCCCTCGTAGAGCTCGTAGCTCGGGCCGATCATGCCCTGGATGCTGCCGATGTTGACGATGCTGCCGCTGCCCTGCGCCGCCATGCCCTCGCCAAAGGCGCGATGCATGAGCATGACCCCGGTGGCGTTGACCCGCATCGACTCCTCCCACTGCGCCACCGTGCCACCCGCGCCCTTGACGACGCGCGCGACGGCATTGTTGACGAGTCCATCGACCCGGCCATGGCGCGCCAGCACGCGGTCGCGCAAGGCCAGCACCGAGGCCTCGTCGCCCTGGTCCAGCACTTCGGCCTCGACCTGAAAACCGCGCTCCCGTTCCTCGGCCGCCACGGCCTCGAGCTTGGCGACATCGCGCGCGGCGAGCACCAGGGTGGCGCCGGCGGCGGCGAGATCAGCGGCCAGGCCGCGACCATAAAGACCGGCGCCGCCGGTGAGCAGGATGACTTTGTCGCGCAGGCTGAAGCGTTCGAGGTAGGACATGGTTGGAAAAAAAAAGGTACGTCAGGGGTGGTGGATCAGTCGTCGAGCGCGTCGAGCACCTCGCGCAGGTCGACCCGCGCGCCACCGCGCTCGCGGCTGAGGCGACCCGCGATCAGCGCCGCCATGAGTTCGACGGTTTCCGCAAACGGCAGCGGCGGCTGACCCGTGCGCAGCAGATCGACCCACGCCAGCAACTGGCCGCGGAAGGCGGCATAGGTGTCGGTCAGGCGCAGCGGCAACTGGCCGCCGGTGCCATACAGATGCACCGCGCCGAAGCTGCCAAAGGCATCGTGGATCGCCGCCAGCGTGATCTGCACGCCGGACCGATGCACCAGGTGCACGAGATCCGAGCCGGGCAGCGCCTGCGTTTGGGCACTGACGAGGCCGGGGCCGAGCAGGGGCTCGACCGCCTCCAGCGCGTGGATGCCGTAGCGCTCCCAGGTCTTGCAGGTGAAACTGGTGATCCAGCGTAGGTCTCCCAGCGACTGCCGCTGCGCTTCAGTGAGCCGCATCTCCGGCGCGTAGCGCATGCCGCTGGTCGACAGCAGCACCGCGCCCTGCCGCTGCCAGCGCACAAACTGACGCAGGTCGGGCAGGTTCGTGGCCAGGGGTTTGTCGACAAACACCGGCAGCCCCGCCTCCACAAACGGCCGGGCGCGGCGCACATGGTCATCGCCGTCGTCCGTGGCGATGATGACGGCATCGACCTCGCCGATGACGTCCTCGGGTCGGGCCACCACGTGTTCAATGCGGCTGGCGCGGGCCACCAGCGGCGCCTCGTCGGGGTTGTCGGTCCAGAGGTGGGTGACGCGGGCACCCGGGATGCGCACCTGCTCAAGCGGCTGCGCGCCAAGGTAGGCCGGGATGGCTGGATAGGGACAGGCCGCCATGGCCGCAGGGTCGTAGCCGTTGACGATGGCCGACCAGGAATAGGGGTGGCCGTTGCCGGGGATCATGCCCAGCATGGCGAGGCGGAGTTCGGCGCTCATGCGATCTCCACCGGCAGCCCGGTGCGCGCGGACTCCAGGGCCGCGAGGTTGAACTTCAGGGTCTGCACGCCCTCCTCAAAGCTGGCAAGCGGTGAAGGCAGGCCGGCACAACCGTCGAGGAAGGCGGCAGCCTGCCAGGTGAATAGGTCGTCGCGCTCCGCCGGCTTCGACTGCCAGGTCCAGTCGCTGTCGCCATGACGAAGCCAACCCCAGCGCTGGCGATGCAACTCCAGCACCAGACTGCCGCGTTCGGCATGCACGCGCAGTTCGAGTTCGTTGGGGGCCTGGAACTGGTTGTAGCAGTAGCCGGCCAGGATGTCGCCATGACGGACCGCCAGGTTGACCGTGTCCTCCACCTCCACGCCCTCCAGCACCTGGTGGGCGGCATCGCAGAAGACGCGGGTGGTCGGACCGAGCAGCCATTCCATCGCGTTGACCGAGTGGGTGAGCGCATCCTGGATCGCGCCGCCGCCGCTTTCGTGGCGGGCATAGTAGATGTCGCGGTAGGCCGGACGGAAGGTCGGGAAGTGCTGACCCGCCACCAGGCTGGCGTGGCGCGGGCGACCGAACTCGCCGGACAGCAGCACCGCCCGCATCTCCTGCAGCCAGGGCATGGCGTGAAAGACGTAGGCCACGGCGACATGGCTGGACGGGTGCGCCGCCATCGCCGCACGCACCGCCTCCACCCCGTCGAGACCGGTCGCCAGCGGCTTTTCAATGAGCACGTGCACGCCCGCCTCCAGACCGCGCCGGGTCAGGGCCAGGTGCGTGTGCGCCGGCGTGCAGATCACCCAGGCCGTGGCCGGAAAGGCGGCCGCCGCCTCCAGGCTGTCGTAGCCGCTCACCCCGTAACGTCCCGCCACCTCGGCGACCAGCCGGGCGTTCGTGTCGCAGACCGCCGCGCGGCAGCGGCCGGTGTTCAGAAAACAGCGCAGGTGGCGCTCGCCAATGCTGCCGCAGCCGATGACGAGAACGTGGGGTAGGTCGGACATGGAATGCCCCGATTAAACGTCCTTCGAGGCAGGAATTCCATGCCTTTCAAACTTTGAAAAAACCGGTTGCCTGATGCCCCAAGGCCGCTTATCGAATCAGCCCCAAACTTCGCGCGGTTAGCTCAGTGGTAGAGCATCACCTTGACATGGTGGGGGTCGCAGGTTCGAACCCTGCACCGCGCACCATCTCCTCACGACAGGAGATGAAGCCTAGCCAGGCTACCCAGCTCTCAGGAATCCTTGCGCTTGAATGGAATCCACAGATCGATATCGCCATCGCCCTTCTGGGCGATGCCTGCAGGCGTTCGACGCCATGTTTCGATCTTGTTCTCCGAGGTTTTTATAACGATCGTGTCCCTGTCCGGACGCTGTTCATGATGGGAACAAATTTAAGGGCCACTGAACATCAATCCTGACCTTCCCAAAGGCTGCCTGTCTAAAAGGCACTCCCAAAGCCAGTCTGGGGAATGCACATGGTCGTGATGCATCAGACTGCCGAATTTGAATGCCGTGGTCAATGCCTTTTCCCCTTTCGCCCTTTCCCTTTTCCCTCTAGCTTGCCCCCGTGATCGCGATCGCAACGGCCAGCCAGAAGGGCGGCGTCGGCAAGACGACGCTCTGCGTCAATCTCGCCTACTGCCTCGCCAAGCGCGGCTGGTCGGTCCTGCTCGTCGACACCGATCCCCAGGGTGGAGTCGGGCTGTCGCTGTCGCGCTCAAGCCGGACCAAGCACGGCTTTTACGACTTCCTGTGCGCCACAAAAAGCTACGCGCCAACCGTGCTGCGCACCCGGCTGCCAGGGCTCAGCCTGATGCCGGTGGGCCAGTTCGACGCCTGCTCGCGGCGCGGTTGGACCGCCGCCCGCGTGCCGGGGCGGCTGCAGGAGCTGCTGCGCGAGGCGGAACTGGACGGGATCGACTGCCTGATCTTCGACACCGCCGCCGGCCTCAACGGCATGACCGAATCGGTGCTCAAGGCCAGCGACTACGCCATCGTGCCCCAGCAGGCGGAACCGCTGGCCGTGCGCAGCGTCCCGCACCTGCTCGAAACCCTGGCGCGCTACCGCGCGGAAGGCGCCCGCGTCACGGTGGCCGGCCTGCTCATGACTCTGGTCATGGAGGACGCCGCGGTCAGTCGCCAGGTCGTCGAGGAACTGCGCGGCATGCTGCCCGCAAGCCTGCTCTTCCCCGAAGACATCCCGCGCCGGCCGATCTTTCTTGAAGCCAGCGCCCACGGCGTGCCGGTCGCGCTCTGCACCCGCGTGCCCACCCCCGAGGCCGAGCTGTTCGACCGCCTTGCCGCCGAGGTCGAAGAACGCACCGGCCTGCGCCTGCTTCGCGATGCCCCGCCCCACCATGCAAGTCTCCTGGATTGATCCCGAGTCGCTGCGCGCCCACCTCGCCGCCCTCCAGCCGCCGGCGCCGAAGGCCGCCAACCTCTCGCACCTGGAAGCGGGTCCGCAGTTTGATGCCCTCGTCGCCGGGCTGACCTCTGCGCCGCCACCGGCACCCACACCCTCGCTGTCGGCCGCGATTCCAGCAGCGCCCCCTTCCCCCGCCCAAAACGCGACCGCCCCCGTTTCGCCCAGCCCGGTGCCACCGGCCGTGCTGGCGGCACTGCGCGCCAAACTCGACCGACTCAAGACGACCGCCGCACCAGCCCCGTTGCACGTCGATCCGCGCGCGCCGCTCGGGCGGCGGCTGGGCGACTTTGCCGCCTGGGCCAGGCGGCAGCCCGGGGTCGAGGAAGTGCTGGTGCTCGACAGTGATGGCCATCTTCTCTGGGGACCGCCGCAGCCGGCCGAACTGGTGCTCGCCGCCCTGATGGCGATGAACGCGGGTCGCCGCAGCGGTGCCCGCGAGGTGTTCGCACCCGCGACGCGGCTGCAGCGTTCGCTGGCCGGCGAACGCCAGCTCAGCCTGCTCGACTGCCACTGCCAGGCGGGCGCCGTGCAACTGGCGGTTGTGCACCGCGAGCCATTGTCGGGCAGCAACGAAGCTTCGTTGCGCACGGCGCTGACCACCGTCGTCGATGCCGCGCCCTGAGGCACCGTCACAAAAACACTCAAGCCCGGCACATCCGCGCTCGCATCCCGCCGCCGCGTGATGCTAGGCTGGTCGCATGATGAAACCCCTGGATCTTCAGGTGAACGGTTATGCCGGCACCGACTTCAACCGCGAGGGCCTGACCGCCGAAGCCCTGCACCACGCCTGCACCTGCCTCGTCGAGGACGGCTGCGACGCCATCCTCGCCACCTTCATCACCGACAGCATTGACGCGATGAGTGCGCGCATGGCGCGCCTGGTGGAGCTGCGCGAGCAGGACGCCCTCGCCCGCCAGGTCATTGCCGGCATTCACATCGAGGGTCCGTTCACCAACCCGGAGAAGGGTTACGTCGGCGCCCACCCGCCGCAGCATGTCAAACCCGCCTGCATCGAGTCCGCCAAACGCCTGCTCGACGCCGCCGGCGGCCTGACCCGCATCGTCACCCTCGCCCCCGAGCACGACGAACAGTTCCGCACCACCGAATTCCTCGCCAGCAACGGCATCACCGTCTCGGCCGGCCACTGCAACCCGTCGCTTGAGGTCCTGCGTGCCGCCACCGAGCACGGCCTGTCGATGTTCACCCACGTCGGCAACGGCTGCCCGATGCAGATGCATCGCCACGACAACATCATTCAACGCGCGCTCAGCCTGCACGACCGGCTCTGGCTCTGTTTCATTCCCGACGGCGTGCACGTCGAATTCTTCGCCCTGCAAAACTACCTGCGCGCCGCCGGCCTGGAAAAGGCGATCTTTGTCACCGACGCCATCTCCGCCTCGCGCCTCGGCCCCGGCACCTACAGCCTGGCCGGCTGGGACATCGTCATCGGCGAGGACCTCGTCGCGCGCAGCCCGGACGGCTCGCACTTCGTCGGCAGCACGGTCACCGTGCCGCGCATCCTCAGCAACGGCCAGCAGCAGCTCGGCCTGAGCAAGGCGGAACTCACCCAACTGCTCGACACCAACCCGCGCAAGGCGATCGGCCTGGCGTGAGGCGGAATCCGCCCTCCCATCTCCAGCCAGCCCCGGCCCTCAACGCTTTGCCGGCCATTCCAGCACCAGGCCATCCGCCCGCAGGCGCTCGCGCAGGGCGGTGTAGTCGACGTCCTGCACCGCGCGGCCATCGGCCAGCGACAGCACCGCAGCCGTCGCGGCGCTCTGGCTGGTGATCATCAGCACCGGCTCCATGCGCAGGCTGGCGAAGGCGCTGTGGCTGGCGCTGAGGGCGAAGGTGACGAAGAGGTTGTCGCACTCGCCGCGCTTCGGCACGATGGCGTCGTAGCCGATCGCATAGGGTGGCGCGCCGCCGCGGCCACTGGCGACCTTGCCCTCACGGATGACCGCCCCGTCCTTCACGATGCGGCGGATTTCATGGATGTCGGTGCCGTAGCTGCCGAGCCCCACCGACTTCGGCGCCACCTCGCGACCGAAGGTGTGGTGCTCGGTGAGCACGAGCGAGGCGACCATGCGCCGGGCCTCACGCACGTAAATCTGGTGCGGCCAACCACCGGTGTCGGCGAATTCATCCTTGGGCAGGCCAAAGCGGGCCATGTCGGCACGCACCTTCGCAGGCACCCGCGGATCGGTGGCGAGAAAGTGCAGCAGGCCGCGGTGGTAGTTTTCGTGTTCGCGCGTGATCTTTTCGCGCTGCGCGTAGGACGCCTCCGGCCAGGCATGACTGGCGCCTGGCAGATTGCCGCCAAAGGTGGCGGTGTTGAAATCCCACTTTTGGTTCGGCAGCGGGTCGTATTTGGAAAACCAGCGCAGGTCCATGGCATCGCCGTTCGCCAGACAGGCCTCAATGAAGCGCACCACCAGTTCGTAGAGCGCCGGGTCGTAGTCGGGCGGCGGCTCGATGGGCCGGGAATTCGCCGGATCCGTGGTCAGGCAGAGCCGGTAGCAGTACGCCTGCACCCCCGGTGCCGGATCGCCGGGCGTGCCGGGATCACCGGCGTCGACCAGTGGCAGCAGGCCGCTCGCGGGGTCGCCCCTGACCCGGTAGGGATCGAGCGGGAAATCGCGATCCCAGACACCCTGCCCACCGGCCACACGACCGTTCGGGCCGGGCATGAGGTGACCGGTGCGCGGCTGATACTTCTCGGCGTAATGGATGCCGTTGTAGCTCTCGCCATACTTCGCGTTGCCCTCGCGCTCGAGCGTGTGGCTGACCCCGGCCCTGGCCATCAGGTCGCCCTCATAGGTCGTGTCCACAAACACCCGCGCGCGGATGACATCGCCATTCTCCAGCGTCAGTTCGGTCAGGCGCGCTCCCTCCTTTTTCACGCCCGCCAAGCGCGCCTCAAACAGCACGCGCACCCCGGCCTCGCGCGCCATCAGATCGAAGAGCTGCTCCGCCCGGTGCGGCTCAATCGCGTAGGCGCCGCCGGTGGCCGGGCCGCCGGCCTTGCTGGTGAAGGGCTTGTCCCAGGCCAGCGTGGTGCCGACCGTGGCGGCGAGGCGGGTGAAGTACTCGCGGGCCAGGCCGCCCACCGAACGCGGATCGCCGATGTCGACCGCGCTCAGGCCGCCGCTGGTCATGCCGCCCAAGTGGCGACCGGGCTCGGCGAGCAGGACCGAGCGGCCCAGGCGCGCCACCTGAACGGCGGCGGCGACACCGCCCGAGGTGCCGCCGAAGACGCAGACCTCGGCTTCATGGACGGCGGCGGAGGCAGCCAACGGCAGCAGGAGAGAGAGCAGGAGGGTGGATCGGTTCATGATATCAGAACGCGTGCAGGACACGGCCAGAACACGGGCGCACCGGCGGGCGGTTTGCTGGTCAATTCAGTTGACCAGCAGGCGTCGCCGCACGACGCTGCCTAAGCACGAAGGGCAGGTGCAGCAGCGTGTAAAAAGTGACGGCGATCAGGACCAGGCCGCCGATGTACCAGGGCCAGGGGCCGAGGTGATCCATCAGGCTGGCCTGCTCGGGCTTGCGGCAAAGAAAGGCGTAGTTCGTGCCGAGCACGGCATTGATCAAACCGGTGGCGAGGGCGTAGCCAAAGGTAAAGACCAGCATGCGGCCCAGGGCATCCGGACGCGGCGCGCGCCCCATCGCCGTGACCACGTGCACCGCGGCCACCACCACCCCGCCGTGCAGCATGAAGAAGACAAAAAAACGCGGATCGGGGAAGTCGAACTTCAGGTTGGGCGTGAGCAGGCCCTGCAGGGTGCCGGCCAGGCCGAAAAAGTAAACGATCTCACAGGCCGTCTGCCGGCGGGTCAGCAGGGCCAGGCCACCGGCGATGCCGGCGATGTCGCAAAAGTGCAGTGGCAGGGCGTTGTTAAGACTGAGCACCCCGGTCTGCCAGTAGGCGAACACGGTGGCGGGCCAGACCAGCAGCAGCAGCACGCCAAACCCCTTTTCGGCGCGCTCGGCGAGGCGGGGTCGCACCCGGCGCAGGTAGCCGAGGCCGATGAGCAGGACCAGGCAGAGGGCGAGCACCGCCAGGTGGCTGCGGCTGAAGGCGTGGAAGGAATACGACGACACAACGCACCAGCCATACCCCAAACCGCGGCCGCCATGCACGCAGAAAATGACACCGGCTGACGGTCCCTGCCCCGTCAAGGTCATCCCGGCAGGTGCTGACATGCCGCCGGCAACCCGCAGTGGACAAGCATGCCAAATGCGGGCTAGCTCAGGCCATGAAGGAGCCCGCCAACGTCGTCGAACTCTGCCAGGCCCTGGTGCGCATTCCCTCGGTCAATCCCGATGGCGACCCCGGCACGCCGCACACCGGCGAGGCGGAGTGCGCGCGCTACGTGGCGGACTTTCTGGAGCGGGCCGGTGCAGAGGCCTTTCTCGACGAGGTGAAACCCGGTCGCCCCAACGTCATCGGTCGCTTCCCCACCCTGCCCGCGGCGGATGGCCGCCCCAAGCCTCGCCTGCTCTTCGCGCCGCACACCGACACCGTCAGCGTCGGCGGCATGACCATCGATCCCTTCGGTGGCGAACGCCGCGACGGTCGCGTCTGGGGGCGCGGCGCCAGCGACACCAAGGGGCCGATGGCGGCCATGCTCTGGGCGCTGTACGCCCTGCGCGAACGCATCCCCGCCCTGCCGGTCGAGCTGCACTTCGCCGGATTCATGTCGGAGGAATCCTCCCAGCTCGGCTCCCGCCACTTCGCCCGCCACCACGGCCCCTACGACCTCGCCCTCGTCGGTGAACCGACCGGCCTGCAGACCGTGTTTCGTCACAAGGGCTGCCTGTGGGCCGACCTCATCACGCACGGGGTCGCCGTCCACGGCGCCACGCCGGAACTCGGCGTCAATGCCATCGTCAAGATGGCCCGACTGGTCGCCGCCCTCGACGGCGAATTCCGCGACCTGCTCGCCGAGGCCGGTGGTGCCGATGAGTGGCTCGGTGCCAGCACCATCAACCTCGGCATGATCCGCGGCGGCACGCGCAGCAACATCGTCGCCGACCGCTGCACGCTGCGGGTCGACCTGCGCACCACGCCCGGCCTGAGCCGCGCCGGCGGCGCGCTCGCCCTGCTCACCGACTTCGTCCACCGTCACGATGCCGGGGCCGAGGTGGTGCCGCTGCCGGAGACCTTCCCGCTCAACACCGATCCGGCGAATCCCTTCATCGAAGCGCTGGTGCGCAACGGCGCCGCCCTCACCGGCGCGCCCTGGTTCTGCGACGCCGCCTTCCTCGCCGCCGCCGGCATTCCGTCGATCGCCATCGGTCCGGGCAGCATCGCCCAGGCGCACACCAAGGACGAATTCATCGCGGTCGCCGACCTCGAGGCCGGCGCCGCCTTCTTCGTCCGCTATCTGGAAAGCCTGGCCGACTGAGCCGCCGCTTCGTCAGCGCCTGGCACGGCTCTCCAGCCAGTCGACCAGGGCCGCAGGATCCGGTCGTTCCCGCAGCCGGCGGGCGCAGGTCTGGGCGGCGGCGCGCAGGGTCGTGTCCTCGCGACAGGCCACCAAGGCGGCGGCAAGGCGCTCCGGCGTGAAACGCCGCGGCGGCAGGCTCAACCCGGCGCCGAGCCGGACCAGGCGGTACGCATTGTCGGGCTGGTCGTGCGCCATCGGCATGACGATCTGCGGCAGACCGGCGGCAAACCCCTGCGACAGCGTGCCGATGCCGCCGTGATGGACAAAGGCACTGGCCCGACGCAGCAGCGGCGAAAACGGCGCGTAAGTCACCGCGTGCACGCTCTCCGGCAGATCCGCGGGCAACTGCTCCAAGGCGCGCGTGACGAAGACCGCGCGCACGCCGGTTTGGCGCACGGCCGCCAGCGCCACTTCAAAGAAGCGCAGCGCCTGGATGTTGGCGCTGCCCGGGGTGAACACGACCGGTGGCACACCCGCCTCCAGAAAGGTCGTCAGCGCCGGCTCGAGCGGACGCTCGGAGGCCAGATCCTCCAGCGGAAAATCCCACTGTCGCAGCGGCTGCGGCCAGTCGGGCTGCGGGCGCGCGAACCACTCGGGAAACAGTGCCAGCACACCGTCGGGCGAGTTGCCCCAGTCCCACCACAGGCTGCGCGGCGGCGTCACGCCGCGATTCCGGCACAGGGCCGCCACGGCGGGGCCGGCATAGCGGTCGGCCGGATTCGGCACCCGCACCAGGAGTCGCCGCAGCCACAACGGCAGCCGATTCAAGAGCTCCATGCCCGGCAGCAGCACCGGCAGCTCGTGGGCACTGACAAAAACCGCCGGCTGCAGGTGGACAGTGACCAACGGGATGCCGAGCGATTCCCGCGCCAGCCGGGCGCCAAACGCCGTGCACGGCGCCAGCAGCAGGTCGGGGCGGCGGCCGGACGCGGCCAGTGTTTCAATCGCTTCGGCGTAGGTGGCCGCGGCGGCACCGGCAAACTGAAACACCTTTTTCGTGCCGGCCCCGAGTTTCCAGATCTGTGGATCGGCGATGAAGCCGTCGAAATCCTCGGGTCGTCCCAGTGGCACAAAGGCAAACCCGGCCGCCACCGCGGCCTCTGCGAAGACACAGGCGCTGACGACGGTCACCTCATGGCCGCGGGCGCGCAGTTGCCGGCCGAGCCAGAGAAACGGCAGGACATCGCCGGCGCTGCCAAAGGGGAGGAGAGTGACGTGCATGGCGACAGGATTACGCGCCGCGCGCGAGTCGGTCCGCCACGGCCAGCAGGGCGAGCACGCTGACCGCGTCGCGGATGCGGCCGTCGCGCGCCATCGCCACCGCTTCGGCGAGCGGCAGGCGGCGCACCTGCAGCTGCTCGGTCTCCTCGGGGCAGGCCTGCGCCTGGGTCAGACCGCGGGCGAGGAAGAGGTCGCAGACCTCGTTGGTCGTCGAATTGGACAACTGCAGGCCGCCGAGCAGGGGCTCGATCCGCTCCGCCTCCAGACCGGTTTCCTCGCGCAGCTCACGGCGCGCGCACTCGGCGGTGGATTCGCCGGGCGGACAGCCGCCCTCGGGGATCTCCCACTCGTAGCGCTCGTGGCAGTAGCGCCACTGGCCGACCAACCAGGTGAAGCCGTCCTCGTCGACCGGCACCACACCGACCGCGTGGTTGCGGTATTCGACCACCCCGTAAATGCCCGGCGTGCCGGCGGGGGTGAGCACCTCGTCGTGGCGCACGCGGATCCAGGGGTTGGCATAGGCCTCGCGCGAGCGCAGCGTCGTCCAGGGATTCGCCTCGGGGTCGGTCATGGCGGCATGAACCACAGACCGGCCACCCTTGCCAGCGGGATTTGCGCGCAGGAAAGCCGTTGACGCTCCCCCGGTCCGCATTCTTCATGGAGTCGTGACCCCACCCACCGAACGCCAGCGCACCCTGCTCGACGCCGCCGGTGTGGCGCGCTGTCTCGACGCGATCGCCGGCGCCATCCACGAACGCTGGGCCGGCGAGCCCCGGCTGGCCCTGGTGGGAGTCTACCAGCGCGGCGTGCCCTTTGCCCGAGCCCTGCTCGAGCGCCTGCGCGCACGCGGCCTGGAGCCGGACTTTGGCCGCATCGACATCACCCAGTACCGCGACGACCTGCAGACGATGACCGTGCTGCCCAAGCTGGAGGGTTCAGACATCCCGTTTGATCTCGACGACGCGGTGGTCATCCTCTGCGACGAAGTCATTCACACCGCCCGCACCACCCGCGCCGCGCTTGAGGAACTGCTCGGCTTCGGCCGGCCGCGCTGCGTGCAGATCGCCGCGCTCATCGACCGCGCCGGCCGCGAACTGCCGCTCTACCCGCGCTACACCGGCCTGCAGACCGAGCTGCCGGCCGAGGAACGCGTCTGCGTGCGCTTTGCCGACGGCGACGGCATCGACGAAGTTTTCACCTGCCCCTGGGACAAACACACCGCATGAGCCTGACCCCGCGCAAAGACCTGCTCGACATCGCCTCGCTGACCGACGCGGAGATCGAGTTCGTGCTCGCCAACGCCGTGCCCTTCAAGGACCTGTTCAAGCGCAGCGTCAAGAAGGTGCCGACCCTCAAGGGCCGCACGGTGCTGACCCTGTTTTACGAGCCGAGCACCCGCACCCGCTCCTCGTTCGAAGTCGCCGCCAACCGGCTCTCCGCCGACGTCACCCACTTCGACATCGAATCCTCCAGCGTCGTCAAGGGCGAGTCGGTGCTCGACACCGTCGAGACGCTGGAGTCGATGCAGGTCGATTACATCATCGTCCGCCACAAGCAGTCGGGCACGCCGAACCTGATCGCCCGCAACACCCGCGCCAGCGTCATCAACGAGTTTTTGAACTCTTCCACGATGGGCGGCGACGCGGGAGGCGCCATGCAAGGCG
>CANNUR010000068.1 GCA_947523045.1 uncultured Prosthecobacter sp. | reverse complement strand
TTCTTGACTCTCGGTGCGGGTTCAGGCCAGCACTTCTCGAATCACCTGGCCCTCGACATTGGTGAGCCGGCGCTGGATGCCGTTGTGCTCGAAGGTGAGGCGTTCGTGATCGAGGCCGGCGAGGTGCAGCAGGGTGGCGTTGAAGTCGTAGAGCGGATGCACGTCCTTGACCGCGCGCTGGCCCAGTTCATCGGTCTCGCCGTGGCTGACGCCGGGTTTGACGCCGGCGCCGGTGAGCCAGCAGGTGAAGCCGTCGGGATTGTGATCGCGGCCCTTGGAGCCCTTTTGGAAGAAGGGCATGCGACCGAACTCGGTGCACCAGACGACGAGGGTGTCATCGAGCAGGCCGCGCTGGCGCAGGTCGCGGATCAGGGCCGCGGCGGGTTGGTCAAGGATCTGCGCGTGCACGTCATACTGCTCCTTGAGCGCATTGTGGCCGTCCCAGTTGAGCTTGCCGCCGCTGGCGTAGGCGCCGTTGAAAAGCTGGACGAAGCGGACGCCGCGCTCGATGAGGCGGCGGGCGAGGATGCAATTGCGGGCAAAGGCGGCCTTGTCCGGATTCTGGGTGTCATCGGCGCCGTACAGCTTCAGCACGTGCGCGGGTTCGGTGGAGAGATCGGCGATCTCCGGCACGCTGAGCTGCATGCGCGCGGCGAGTTCGTAGCTGGCGATGCGCGCCGCCAGCCGGGCGTCGCCCGGGTTCGCCTCCAGGTGGCGGGCGTTCATGCGCTGCAGCAGCGAGCGCGCGGCGCCGTCGGCCGCCGCAGAAACGCCGGGCGCGGCGAGGTGGCGCACGGGATCCTTGGAACTCATCGTCGTGCCCTGGAAGGCGGCGGGCAGGAACCCCGGGCCCCAGTTGTTGGAGCCGTTCTGCGGCACGCCGCGCGGATCGGGGATGGCGACGTAGGCCGGCAGCTCCTCGCTCTCGCTGCCAAGCGCGTACGTGGTCCAGGCGCCAAGCGAGGGAAAGCCGTCGAGCACGAAACCGGTGGAGAGAAAATTTTCCGCCGGGCCATGGGTGTTCGACTTGCTGGTGAGCGAGTGGATGAAGGCAAGGTCGTCGGTGAGCTCAGCCAGATGCGGGATCATGTCACTGACCCACTTGCCGGTCTGACCGCGCGGGCGGAAGGCATACTGCGGTCGCGCTAGATTGCCGGCGGGTCCCTGGAAGGTGACGGCCGGGCCGCCGGGCAGTGGCTTGTTGTCCCAGTGGATGAGTTCCGGTTTGTAATCCCAGGTTTCAAGCTGGCTGACCGCGCCGGCGCAGAAGATCACCAGGACGTTTTTCGCCTTCGCCGGGAAATGTGGCTGCCGCGCCGCATAGGGCCGTGCCGGATCGATCACCGGCGCGGCGAGCAGGCCGTCGCGGCCGAGCAGGTCGGCAAAGGCCAGCGAACCGAGCGTGGTGGCGCTGCCGCTGAGGAAGCGGCGACGGTCGAGCAGCAGTCGGCCGGCGGTGGAGAGGTGTTCGGGGTTGGGCGGCATGGCGGTCCGGGCGGGATCAGGGCAGGAACAAAAACTCGCTGGCGTTGAACAGGGCGCGGGCGAGCACGGCGGCGCCGTGGCGGCGCACGACGGGTTCGGCCTCGCGCACTTCCTCGTCGGTGGGCGGTCGGCCCAGTGCGAGCTGGTAGGCGCGCCCGATCTGGCGCTTCGGATCGGCTCCGACCTCGCGCTGCAGGCGGGCGGCGAGGGCTTCGGCCTGGGCAAGGGTGAAGCGACTGTTGAACAGGTTGAGCGCCTGGATCGGCGTCGTGCTTTGCACACGGCGGGCCGTGCTCTGGCCGGCGTCGGGACAGTCGAAGGCACCGAACACCGCCTCGCTTTCGCGTCGCACCTTGTGCGCGTAGATCATGCGCCGCTCATTCACCGGCGTGAAGGTTTCCACCGGCTTAAAACCGCTGAGACCGCCGCGCTTGTCGAAGAGGTCGTAGCCGCGACCGAACATCGCCGGATTGAGGCGACCGCTCACCGCGAGCAGGCTGTCGCGAATGGCCTCGGCTTCGAGCCGGCGTGTGGGAAAGCGCCAGAGCAGGCGGTTATCGGCATCCAAAGTGGCTGCGGCTTCAGCCGCCTCCTTTCGGCCGAAACCCTTTTGCCGGTACGTGTCGCTCAGCACGATGAGCCGGTGCAGATGCTTCAAGCTCCAGCCGCCGCGGATGAACTCGGCAGCGAGCCAGTCGAGCAGTTCCGGGTGCGAAGGCTTCATGCCGCTGCGACCGAAGTCGCTCGGTGTCTCGACCAGGCCGGTGCCGAAGTGGCCCTGCCAGACGCGGTTGACCATGACGCGCGCGGTGAGTGGGTTCGTGGGGCTGGCGATCCACTCGGCCAGGGCCTGGCGGCGTTGCGGCTCGGGCGTGTTGGCGGCGAGTTCGAGTTTGCCGAGGGCGGCGGGCACGGCGGGAGCGACCCGCTCCTTCGGCTGTTCGGGGTCGCCGCGGTTGAGCACGCGGATTTCGTCGGGTGTGCGGAACTTGCCGGCGAAGACGAGCTGGCCCTGTTCGGCTGAGGTCATCCGCGCTTCGAGCCCGCGTTTCTCGGCGAGCAGGGCCTCGGCTTGGCGCGCTTCCTCCGGCGGCAGGCCGGCGGCGCTGAACACCGGGTCGAGGGCGGTGCCGGCGACGAAGGGACGTCGGTCGCTCGAGTCGGCCACCAGCCGCCAGTCCTGGTCGTGCCGTGCCGTCTCGATGCGGTATTCGGTGGGCATGCGGTCCTCAAGCCGGCCTTCACGGTCGCGGCTCCAGACGACGCGCTCGATCTCGGCGGTTTCGGTGAATTCGAGTTCCACCCAGCCGCGTCCGTCCTCGTTGCCGAGCCAACTGCGGCTGTTGCCGTAGAGACCGTCGTTCACGTAGTCGGGGTCGTGGCGGTCGGGCACGAGGATGTTGCCCGAGGTCGTCACCTTCGCCGCGCGTGCGACATTGCGGCCGCGGGTGTCGAAGACTTCGAGTTCGTCGAGGCAGGGCGACAACCCATTGGTGGCGAGCACGGTGAAGCGCAGGCGGCGCGCGGGCACCGGTGTGAAGCGGTCGGTGCTCAGTTTCCAGTGCACGGTCGGTCGCGGCGGCCGTGCCTCGGTGAGCACGCGCAGGGCGTCGCGTTCCAAACCGGCCTCGAGGGTGAAGGCGGTGGCGAGGCGATCCTGAAAACGGCCCTCGCGATCGCGGCTCCAGACGATGCGGTCGATGTGGCGCGGTTCCGGCAGTTCGAACTCGACCCAGCCGCGGCCTTTTTCATCGCTCATCCAACTGCGGTCATTGCCGTGGCGACCATCGTTGAGGTGTTCGAGACGGTGCTTGGCCGAGGTGCGGCTGCCGGAGGCGCGGACCTTGGCCTGTGGCGCGACATTGACGCCGGCCGAGAAGATTTCGAATTCGTCGAGGCAGGGCTCGATGAGGCCGAGCTTGGGGTGGAGGTTGGCGTCGTGGATGGTGAAGCGCACGAAGCGCGCCTGCGTTGGTGGGAAGACCTCCTCGTTCTGCGTGGCGTGGGTGACGCGGGGGCGGCTGCCGGGACGCGCCAGCGGCACGAAGCGCATGAGTCGGCGGTCGAGATCGACGACCTGTTGTTTAAGCTTTGCGGTCTCGCGCTCGCGGGCCAGGGCCTCGGGTGAACGCAGGGGGCGGTCGGCGTACTCGACCCCGGCAACGAAGGCCTGCATGGCGTAGTACTCGCGGGCGCTGACCGGATCGAACTTGTGGTCGTGGCAGCGCGCGCAGCCGAGGCTGAGGCCGAGAAAGGTCTGGCCGATGTTGACGACGATTTCGTCGATCGAATCCTGGCGCGCCAGGCGCATCGAGGGCGCGTCCTTGCCGATCTGGCCGGGCAGCAGGACCGAGGCCGTGACCAGAAACCCGGTGGCGGCCTCGGAGTGAAGGGGAGCTTGGGAGATGGGAGATGAAACATCGCCGGCGATCTGGTGGCGGATGAACTGGTCGTAGGGCAGGTCGGCGTTGAGGGCCTGGATGACGTAGTCGCGGTACGGCCAGGCATTGGGTCGCTCGGTGTTGACCTCGAAACCGTGGGTGTCGGCGTAGCGCACGACATCGAGCCAGTGCTGGGCCCAGCGTTCGCCGTGGTGCGGCGAGGCGAGCAGGCGGTCAACGAGGCGCTGCAGGGGCGCCTCCTGCACCGCGCCGCCGCACTCGGCGACGAAGCGTTCGACCTCTTCCGGCGTGGGAGGCAGGCCGGTGAGATCGAGGCTGAGCCGGCGAATCAGCGTGGCCGGATCAGCGGGCGGCGCCCGATGCAATCCTTGTTCGGCGAGTTTGGCATCGATGAACGCGTCGATCGATCTGCGATCTGAAATCGGAGATTTGAGATCTGCCGAAAGCGGCTTGAACGCCCAATGATCCGTGCGGTCCTCGAGCTTGGCGGTGTCGACCCCGTCCGGCCAGACCGCGCCCTCGTCGATCCAGCGGGTCAGGGTGGCGATCTCGGCGGCCGAAAGGCGGCCGTCGGGCGGCATGAGTTCGTCCTCGTCGTCGCTGGTGAGGAAGTGGATCAGCGGACTGTCCTTGGCCTTGCCGGGAACGATGTCCGGGCCGTGGTTGTCGCCGCCCTTGAGCGCCTCCGATTTGATGTCGAGGCGCAGGCCGGACTTTTGCTTCGTCTCGCCGTGACAGTCGTAGCAGTGCTGCTCCAAGATGGGTCGCACCTCACGGACGAAGTCGACCGGCGCGGCGAATGCGGCGGCGGGCAGGAGCAGGAAAAGCGTGCGGAGGCGAGTCATGCGTCAGCGGTAGGGATTGCCGGCCTCGAACAGGGCGCGGATGTCGGCGTCGGTGAGGGCGCGACCGAGCAGCAGCAGTTCATCGACACGGCCGCTGAGCTTGCGATCCTGGCGATCCCAGTTGCCGATGCGGGCCGGGCCGAGGCGGGCCGGGTGGGCGAGTTGCAGGCGGGTTGCCTTGTCGAAGCGGCCGTTCAGGTAAAACCGCACGGTGCGGCTGCTGGCATCATAGACCGTGGCGAGGTGCAGCCAGCGGCCCAACCCTGGCAGCACGGGCGTGCGCGAATCCGGCGAGCCTTCCTTTTCATCGGAGTCGGCGGCCAGGATGTTGCCGCGCAGGGCGAGACGCATGGTGGCATGGCGCGTCACCATCCAGTGCACCTGACCGGGCTTGCTCGCCTCCCAGCCGTCGGTGTGCAGCAGCGATTGGTAGGGCGCGCCCAGTTGGTCGAGCCGCACCCAGGCGGCGAGGGTCAATTGCGGCCAGTCGCGGTCGCCGCCGGCATCGAGCTTGAGGTGGTCGCCCAGTTCGGTGAATTCCGGCGCCCGCGAGCCGGGCCAGCGGCCCTGAACGACGTGGAAGCTACCCGGTTGTGGGATGTCGCCCTCGAAGTCGAGCAGCGCGATGAGGGCGGGATCGCGGCGCAGTTCGGCGAGGGCCTGTTCGGCGCGGGCGCGCTGACCGGCGGCGAGACCGGCGCGCAGGCCGGGCATTTCGTCGGGCTGGATGAAGGCCGCCGAACGCAGCTCGCGCGCCGCTCCGCCCTGCAGCGCCAGGGCGTCGCCGCCGCGCAGGCTCTGCGTGCCGCCCGCGCCGCTGGGTTTGGCGATGACCTCGCCCTGGAAGACGTGGATCTCGGCGTTGCCGCTGGCCGGCACATCAATGCCGAAGCGCGTGCCGAGATCGATGGCCTCGCCGGTCGGGGTGACGACGGTGAAGCCGTGGGCTGCGGGCGGCACGTCGGCGGCGAGGCGACCGCGCTTCAGTCGCAACCGCTGGGCGGATTCAAAGCGGAACTCCGCCGGGGCCTCCAAGACAAGGCGGGCGCCGCGCGCGCTGACCAGGGCCAGCGTGCCGGCGTCGAGGCGATGCCAGCCGCCGCGCAGGCGATCGCCCTCGACCAGGCTGGTTACCCCGGCCGCTTCGGCGACGGTGGCATGGGCTGGACGCGTGTTCTGCCAGGTCCAGGTGCCGAGCCCGAGCAGGGCCAGACCGGCGGCGGTGGCCAGCCAGCGTGTCGGCAGGGTCAGCGAGCGGTGTCTTTGAACGGGGGCAGCTTCGACGACTTCCCCTGCGGCCAGGGCCGCGAGGGCGGAATCCAGGTTGAGTTGTTCGACGAACTCGCGACGTGCCGCGGCATCGTGGTGCAGCCGGGCGTTGAGTTCCGCCCGTGCCTCGGCGGACAGCGTGCCGTCGAGGTAGGCATCGAGAAGCCGGGCGAGTTCGGTTTTCATGACGCCGCCTCCTCCCGGGCGAGCGCGCGCCTGATGCAGTCGAGCAGCAGCCGGCGCATGCGGTGCAGCCATTGATAAAAACCGGCGACGCTGCGGCCGCTGTCGCGGGCGACCTCCTGGATGCGTGCGCCCTCGTGGTAAGCCTGGAGCAGCAGCGTCCGCTGGGCGTCCGGCACCTCGCGCATGCAGGCCTCCAGGGCCTCGCGCTGGCGCGCCAGCCGGGGTTCGTCGTCGGCACTCTCCTCGGCGACCTTGGCGACCACCTCCTCGTCGAGCACCAGGCGGTCGCGCCCCTTGTCGCGGCGCCAGGCCAGCACCTCGAAGCGGGCGATGCCGAAGGCCCAGGCGCGGAAATCACCGTCGGCGCGGAAGCCATCGAACTTCTCCCAGAGCACGACGCTGATGTCCTGCAGAATGTCGTCGGCATCGGCCCGGGTCGGCACCAGCCGGCGCACGTAGGCGCGCAGGGCCGGTTCATGCGCCGTGTAACGGCGCAGGAAGTGGCGGTGGCGATCGGTCTCGGCGGGCGACATGCGGTTTCGTCCCAGTACTCTCCACCAGCAGCCCGGTTTTTACGCAGAAAGTGAGGGGGAGCGTCTGCGCCGCGGGGGAGCGATCCCAGATCATGGCCTGCGGCAGGCCACCTGCCGCTTTGCGGTGCCGCAGCCCTGCTGTGGGAGGGGGAAGCATGGCGGCTGCGCCGCGGGGCAAGCGCCAGCTGGGCTGGCTGTTCCTGCTGGAGACACGGGCAGTGACCGCGTGGTTCCCGCGGGTCGCTGCCCCGCGCTACAACCCAACCCCGCAGCGCGCTCAACCGAGCAGGCCGAGGGCGGTCAGGCGTTCGCGGATGAGGGCGCGTTCGGGTTCGTGGAAGCGCTGGAAGGGTTCGGCCATCTGGTCGTCGCAGATGCCGAGCAGGGACAGGCCGCATTTGATGCCCTTGATGATGGCGCTCTTGTGGCGGCCGACCGTGTAGATGCTGCCGGCCAGGCGCATGACTTCGGCATGCAACTCGCGGGTGCGCTGCAGGTCCTGAGCGACGGCGGCCTCGTACATCCGCACATACAGCTGCGGATGCAGGTTGGCGCCGCCGTTGATGCCGCCGTGGCCGCCGAGCAGCACGGCCTCGGCGGTGAGTTCCTCGGGACCGACCAGCACGCTCCAGTCCGGCCGCTGGCGGGCGATTTCGAGCAGGCGGTGGAAGTAGATCATGTCGCAGGAGCTGTCCTTGACGCCGCAGATGCCGGGCAGGTCGAGCGCACGGCGCACGAGGTCGAGATCAAAACTGACCTTGGTCAGGCCAGGCATGTTGTACAGGAACAGCGGCAGCGGCATTTCGCCGACCATATCCTGGATGTATTCCCAGAGTTCCGGCGGCGCGGCGGGGAAGTAGTAGGGCGGGGCGAGCACGACATGGCTTGCACCGGCCTCGGCGGCGAAGTGCGCGAGCTGGACGCTTTCGCTGAAGGCGGTGTCGGTGATGCCGACCAGCACCGGGACGCGGCCGGCGGCGAGCTGGCAGCTGCGCTCGATCAGTTCGCGGCGCAGGCGATAGCTGAGACTGGGCCCCTCGCCGGTGGTGCCGAGGATGAACAGACCGCTGACGCCGCCGGCAATCAGATGCTCGATCAGGCGCTCCAGGCCGGCGACATCGAGGGTGTCGCGACCGGACAGGGGGGTGACGAGGGGCGGGATGATGCCGCGGAGCGGTTGGGGCGGGGACATGGCGGGGGCGCAACCTCGCGCCGGTGGCGGCATCAGGGCAAGACACGGCTTGTGCCCATCCTTGGCAGCCGGTTGACGATTCTTGACTCGCCTTGCAAGATGCCGATGACGGACGACTTTCTCTCCGCCCATGCCCGCCACGGAACAGGCCGACTATTTCTCCACCCAGGTGCTGCGCACGCGCCGCTTCTACCTGACCGACTGGCGGCAGCGTCGCCGGGAGGGCGCCGGGCTTGGTCTGGTGGGCGGTGGCTGCGAGTGGTGCGCGCCGGATTTTGTCGTCGACCGCCGCAGTTTTCCCTTCCTCGCCTTTGAATTCGTCGCCCGCGGCCGCGGCCAGGTGACCTTGGCGGGCCGGCGCCATGAGGTCTGTGTCGGCCATGCGTTCTTTTTTGACCCGGGCACGCCGCACGTGATCCGCTCCGATGCCGAGGAGCCGCTGGTGAAGTACTTCTTCAACCTCACCGGTCCGCGTGCGGCCGCTTTGCTCGACGAACTCGGCCTGGGGGCCGGGCAGGTGCTACGCGTGCTCGATGCGGCGCGCGTCTTTGGCCTGCTGGAGGAGGTGATCGATCACGCCCTGCGCGGCGGGCGGCTCGGTCTGCGCGCCGCCGCCGCCGCGCTCGAGCATGCATTGGTGCTGTGCGCCGACAGTCGCCAGCCGGCGGCCACCAAGCTCGATCCGGCCTATGCAACCTACCTGCGCTGCCGCGGCCATCTGCTGCGCAACTACCCCGTGCTGGGCAGCGTCGAGGAGGCGGCGCGGCATTGCCATGTGTCGGCCGCCTACCTGACCCGGCTGTTCAAACGCTACGACGAGGAGACACCTCTCGCCTGCCTGACCCGGCTGAAGCTGTCGCAGGCGGCGGTCAAGCTGCGCCAGCCGGACGCCCAGGTGAAGGCGGTGGCAAGTGAGCTTGGCTACAAGAGTGCCGCGCATTTTTCGCGCGTCTTCAAGCAGTGGAGCGGGGCCGCGCCCCTGCACTGGCAGCGGGGCGAGACCGAACCGGTGGCGGCCGAGGCCTGAGTCAGCAGCCAGTGATTGGATCAGCGGCCTTGGCTCGCTTGCGGGCAGCCGGGTAGGTGACCCGTTCCGCAGGCGTGGTGACGGGCGCGGTCGCGGTCTTTTCCGCGGCGATCGGCAACAGTTTTGCCCTCACGGCCTGTGCCTTGTCGACCACGGCGCCGGCCAGGTCGTAGTTGCAGAGCCGCAGGTCCTCGAGGCCGATCTCGATCGCGTCGCGCATGACCTGGGCGCGGGTCCGGCCCATGCGCAAGGCCGCCTCGTCGAGGCGGTTGAGCAGTTCGTCGGGAACGGCCAGAGGGATGGGACGCGAGCGCTTGCTCATGGAACGACTGCCATCCTAGCGCGTCCCCCCTGAGGGGCGAAACTTTTTTGCAGGCAAGGCGGGGAAAAGTTGACGTTGATATACGAATCTTATACATAAGCATCATGCCCTCTGGTTCCCGATCCGCGCGCGGTTCCCGCACGGTGGTTCCCGTTGCTCTCAGCACGGAAACCGAAGGGCGTGTGCAGAATGTGGCCCAAGCACTTGGCCTGAATCGCGAGCAAACCCTGTTGCTCAGCCTGCGCCGCGGCATCACGGTGCTGGAACGGTTGGGCCACGGATCGTCGCCGAGCGCCCCGCTGCCACCGTCGAAAGTTTGATCGCGGAGCAGGTAGGAATGCACAGACGGCGGTTGCTGTGGCGTTGTCCTGCCATGTCCCGATGCGTTGTCGCCTGTCTGTCCGCCCTTGCCGTGAGCCTGTCGCTGTCCGCTGCCGACGTGCCGCGTCTGCGGGTGGCGGCGCTGGAGTTCGGCGCCGTGCCGGACCGCGGCGGTCTGACCGCCAGCAAGACTGGCGCTCTGGTGCGCGAAGTGGCCGGGCCGTTGACGACGACGGTGACGCTGCTCGAGGACGGCGAACGCCGTGTCTGCCTGGTGGCGCCGCACATGAACTCGCCCAAGGGCGCCAACATCAGCCCGCTGATTCGGCGCACCGCCGCCGAAGCGCTTGGTTTGCCGGTGGAAAACGTGCTGCTCATGCTCTCGCACAACCACACCGATTTCAATTTGGTGAGCAATCACCTCGAGGCCTCGGTGACGCTCGACCTGAAGCCGGAGGAAATCCCCGCGCCGAAGCTGGTGCCGGCCGGCGAGGCCTACCTGCAAAAGCTCGCCGCCACCGCCCGCCTGTTGCCCGACCAGTTGCAGCCGGTGACCGTCTGGTGGGCCGTGGGTCGCGAGGGACGTATCAGCTACAACCGCAAGGGCCGGCGCGCCGACGGCAGCACCTACCTCATGCGCGAGGAGGACCGCGACCTGCTGGGCACGGACTTCAAGGGGGATGTCGACGAGCAGGCGCCGCTCGTTGTGCTGAAAAATCCGGCGGGCCAGGTGGTGACGGCGCTCGCTCATTTCACCGCCCATCCCGTCACCTGCTTCCATCCGGAAAAGCCGGTCGTGTTCGGCGACTGGCCGCAGGTGGCCTGCGAGCATCTGGCACGGCATTTGTCGCCGGCACAGCCGATCAGCGTCAGCTTTCTCCAGGGCTGCGCCGGTGATGTCAATGCCAAGGGCATGTTCCGTGGAGGCGTGGAGTTGTCGCGCCACTACGGTCGCCTGCTGGCCGACAGCTACCTCGCGGCCCTGGGCGAGTTGCAGCCATCGAAGCGCGACGGCCTCGATTACGCGGTCGAGAAGGTACGCATTCCGCTGGCGCCGCTGCCTTCGGAGGACGTGCTCAAGGCGGAGATCGCCGAGATGGAGGACTTTCTCCGTCGCGCCGCCGCTGGCGATGAAAACACCCGCGAGTGCGTGGGCCAAAACTTCCCGAGTGAGCTGACCCCCGCCTACCGGGGCAAGCTGGTCGAGATGATCCTGCCCTGGAGCCGCTGGGCGCTCGACCTGCGCCAGAGCGGTCGTGCCGACACGGTGGCGAAGTTTCTGGAGGTCGACATCCAGGTGCTGCGCGTGGGTGACGTTGGCATCGTTGGCATGCCGTTTGAGCCCTTTCAGGGCATTGGCCGGCAGATCCGCGCGGGTTCGCCGCTGCCGCTGGCGCTGCCCTGCGGTTACACCAACCTGTCCTACGGCTATCTCACCGACGGTCCGAACACCGGCGACCGCGAGTACATGAGCGCCAATTACCGCTACAGCAAATTCCGTCCGCCCTATGCCAAGCCGGCCGGCGACGTCATCGCCGTGCAGGCCTTGGCGACCCTGCGGCGGTTTGCCTTGGAATAATCTCATGAGCCAGCCCACCGAACCCTTTTGTGAGATCGGCGCCCAGGCGCAGATCGATGCCGATGTCATCCTCGGCTACCGTTACCCGGGCGACTCGCAGCCGACGCGGCTCGGTGACCATGCCATCGTGCGCAGTGGCAGCATCCTGTACGCGAACACCACGATCGGGCATCGCTTCCAGTGCGGCCACCAGGTGCTGATTCGCGGCGAGGTCGTCATTGGCGACCGCTGTGTGGTGCATCACAAGTGCACCCTGGAGGGTCGGCTCAAAATCGGCAATGGCGTCAAGATCATGGCGCACGTTTACGTGCCGAGCCGCACGACGATTGGTGACTTCGTGTTCATCGGACCGGGCACCACCTTCCTGAACGCCAAGTACCCGATGCGCGAGGGCACCGTTCAGGGGGCGACGATTGAGGACCATGTCTGCATCGGTGGCGGCGTGACGATCGGTCCCGGCGTGAGGATTGGTCGCGGCAGCTTCATCGCCGCCGGCGCGGTGGTGACCCAGGATGTGCCGCCCGGCAGTCTCGCCCTCGGCGTGCCCGCCCGTCACCGACCGCTGCCGCCGCACGTGCCCCCGGAAAACCTGCTCGAGCAGTTGCTGCCGCAGACCGACCTGTTCGGTGCCCAGCAGGACGAGACGTGGCGGGATGAGGCGTGGGGGCACGGGTGAGGCGGGCCCGCGGGCGGCGGATGCGGAAAGGATGCAACTGCTGCAGGCTGATCTGGCGTCACTGGCCGACTGTTGAAAGCCCGAGTTGGCAGCCATCGTTAGCCAGCCCTCTGCCGTTGCCCACGGCCGTTTTCCCGGCATGCTTGTCTCCCACGCTTTTTGTTGCGCGGCCATCGCCGCTTTTGCGCTCGCTGTTCCTCCCCTGTCGGCGGAGGATCGCTTCGATGAAACCCGCGCAACGACTCTGTTCGCCTTCGATTCGGTGTCGATTCCGCACACGCAGAACCTGCGGCTGGAGATGCATCAGCCGGTACGGCATGCCGCCAGCCCGGTGCTGCAGCGCGGCGCGCCGGGCTCGCCCGACGCGCTGGGCGTGCAGTTCTACGGCTCGATCCTGCGCGAGAATGGTCGCTGGCGGATGTGGTACGTGGCCTTTGACGACGATGCCGACAACCGCGTGGCCTCGGCGCGCTGGCGTGCGGCCTACGCGGAGAGCGGCGACGGCCTCACCTGGACCAAGCCCGAGCTCGGCCTGGTGGAGCATCGCGGCAGTCGCCGCAACAATCTGGTCGATCTCGGCGGCCAGCCCTGGGGTGTGATCAATCTCAAGGTTATCCGTGACGAGGCCGATCCGGATCCATCGCGGCGGTACAAGATGACCACGCATGTCTATTTCCGCCATCACACGCGGCTCGGCACCCTGCTGCCCTTCGTCAGTGCCGACGGCCTGCGCTGGACCCCGGTCAAGGACGTCAAGCCGCAGCGCTCGGAGTTGCGCAAGGAAGATCTGCTGTTGCCGGGAGTGCACATGGAACCGAGCGGTGGCTTGTATCAATGGGGCGGTTTTTACTATGCCTGCGGCCAGAATGCCCTGCCCGGGGTGCTGACCTATCAGGGGCGCGTCTGCCGACTCTACCGCAGCCGCGATTTCAGCCACTGGGAACCGACCAGCAGCATCGCCTTCGTGCGCACGCCGCAATTCGAGTACCTCGGCGCGGGCCGCAGTCGCGAGGGCGAGCAATGCCACGAGGGCATCAGCGTCTGGCAGCGACGCAATGTCCTGCTCGGCGTGTACGGTCGCTGGCACGGCGCAGCCGAGTGGCGGGATGTGCGCGTTGATCTCGGTTTGGTGCTGAGCAACGACGGTCTGAACTTCCGCGAGCCGAAGCACGAGTGGACCTTGCTGGAACACGGTGCCGACGGCGCGTGGGACCAGGGGGGATTGCTGCAGGGGCAGGGTTTTGAAAACGTTGGCGACGAGACCCGCCTCTACTATGGC